>DVFT01000014.1 GCA_018713105.1 Candidatus Limivivens merdigallinarum
AGATAACTGCTGGCAGGAATTGGTGGCAGATGAGCCACTGAGTATAGCAGATGCAGTTTTATCCTTGTCGGCAGAGAGCTTCCAGTATGATGGAACCGAGAAGAAACCAGAAGTTACAGTTGTATTGGGAGGAACAACGCTGACAGCCGATCAGGATTACACACTTGCGTATGAAAATAATACAGAAGTCGGCACAGCAAAAGTAACTATCACAGGAATTGGCTTATATCAGGGAACAGTGGAAAAAGAATTTACGATTACCTGTGAGCATCAATGGGGAGAAAGCATTACGAAAGAACCCACCTGTCAGGAAGAAGGTGAAAAGACAATCACCTGTGAGATTTGTGGTCAGACAAAGACTGAGAAAATTGAAAAAGCAGACCATCAGTATGGGGAATGGACCGTTGCGAAGGAACCGACCAAAGATACGGATGGAGAACGAAAGAGGGCTTGTATTTGGTGTGGGCTGGAAGAAACGGAAGTCATTCCTGCACTGGGCTGGGAAACGGTACCGGATGGGACAACGGTTATTTCGGAGGGAGCTTTCCAAGGAAACACAACGATCCGTGAAATTATCCTGCCGGATTCCCTGAAAGAAATTCAGGCAAACGCATTTGAAAACTGTGGAAATTTGGAAAGGGTTGTCTTGCCGGAGGGCGTCGTTGCCATAGGAGATGGGGCATTTCAGAATTGTCCGAACCTGCAAGAGGTTGTGATTCCAAAGATAGTAACCCAGATTGGGACAGATGCTTTTAAGGGCTGCCCGAATCTTATAATCTTTGGTGAAGAAGGAAGTTTTGCGCAGACATACGCGGAAGAGAACGGAATCTCATTCACAGTATTCCAGAAAAATGATCTGGCAAGCTGCAGATGGGAAGTGCCGGGAGAGTTCACCTACAATGGGGAGGAACACAGACCGGAAGTGAAGCTTTTCCTGGCAGAAAAACAATTGGTTCATGGCATTGATTATACGGTCGCCTATGAAAATAATCTGAATGCAGGGGAAGCATATATCAATGTCACCGGTATTCGGACATTCCAGGGAGTATTAAAGATTCCGTTTGTCATCCAGAAGTCAGCCAGACCTGTACAACCAGAGGAAACGGTTACCAAACTCTATACGGATGCACCGTTCAAACTGGAGACAGAAGGGGATGGGATCTTCCAATATGAAGTATCGAATCCGCAGATTGCGGAAGTATCTTCAGACGGTACGGTAACAATCAAGGCAGCCGGAAAAACAGAAATTGTGATTAAGGAAGCAGAGACTGAAAATTACCTGGAAAGGGAGTCTGCCGTAGCATTGACAGTCAATCCGGCGCCAATCCGGGTATCTGGAATCCTGGCTCAGGACAAGGTCTTTGATGGGACAACAAAGGCGGTATTGGTGACAGACCAGGTAGTATTCGAAGGGAAAAAGGAAAACGACCAGTTGTCAGTGGAAGCACAGGGAAGCTTTGTGGATGCGAATGCTGGAACTGGAAAAACCGTTTTGATCTCAGGTATGAAACTGGTCGGAACACAGTCAGGAAATTATGTATTGGACACGGCAGGTCAACAGCAGGATGCAAAAGCATCTATTACAAAAGCCCATTCCGTATACAGTGGAAGAACAGAATTTACGGGAACAGTAGGTCAAAGTCTCAGCGAGATCACCAGCGGAAGCGGTTTGACAGTAGCAGAATACGTATTTGACCAGGTAGGAAGTTTTACAAATCAAGCGATTTATTGTCCGGATAGCAGAAACTATGAACCGCAAAAAGGGATTGCAATTACGATTCAGATTACCTGTGACAGCCACACCGGAGGAAAAGCAGATTGTATGCACAGAGCAGTCTGTGAAAAATGTGGGCAGGAATATGGAGAAACAGATCCCAATGGTCATCAGTATACAGAAGTAGTTACCAAGCCTACCTGTACAGAAGGTGGTTATACTACCTATACCTGCCGAATTTGTCAAACGTCCTATCAGGGGAATGAGACAAAGCCTGCAGGGCATCAGCTCAAAGACGGTGTCTGCACAGTATGCGGATATATGGAACTTCCGGCAGTTGGAACCACTGTAACCGTGGGCAGCCTGAAATATAAGATTGTCTCTTCCGCAGATGAAAAACAAGAAGTGGAAGTGACGGCATCAGTGAAAAAGAACCTGACGTCTATTGAAATTCCATCCGTTGTGAAAATCAGTGGTGGAGACTATCAGGTTGTTTCCATTGCTTCCAAAGCGTTCCAAAACTGTACGAATCTGAAGAAAGTGACGATAGGAGCTAATGTCAGATCCATCGGGAGCAGCGCTTTTGCAGGATGCAGGAAGCTAACCTCTATTTCTACAAAGAATGTGCAGGAAATTGGGAGCAGTGCTTTTTCGGGCTGTAGTAGTTTAAAGAAAGCAGTGACAGGTACAGCGCTGCAAAAGATTGGGAATAATGCATTCTATAACTGTAAAGCGCTCACTAGTATGACTATTGGCAGAAATGTGAACTCCATTGGAAGTAAAGCTTTCGCGAACTGTACGAAACTTCGTAAGGCAGTGATTGGATCCAAGGTAAAGAAAATTAATACCAATACATTTTATGGCTGTAAGAGCTTGACCAGTGTGACGATTGGAAATAATGTAACTTCTATTGGAAACGGAGCATTTAAGAACTGCAGTAAACTTCGGAAGGTTACAATTCCGGTCAAAGTAAAGAGTATTGGAAAAGATGCTTTCAGGAACAGTAAGAATCTGAAATCCGTAGTGATTCGAGGAACAGCATTGAAGAGCGTTGGGAAAAATGCTTTCAAAGGTGTGGACAGCAGGGCGGTGGTTAAGGTGCCTAAGAAAAAACTGAAAGCATATCAGAAGCTTTTGAAAAACAAAGGGTTGAGCAAAACTGCCAAAATAAGCAAATAGGTTCAGAAGACAGAGCAGTACAGAAGTATCTAAAAAGGGCGCCGTGGGAAATCTACGGCGCTCTCAGTATATCTTGCAGTCCCCACCAGCCCATGATAAAATGAAAGCAATGATGGAGAAGTGCATGTAAAGATATACACAGCCATCGAAGGGAAAAGAGGTACAAGATGATCAATAAAAAGGAAGAGGAGGGTTACAAATGAAATCACTGAAACTTATGCTGTTAACACTGTTCCTGCTGGTTCTTTTTCCGGCAGCCTGTGCAAGTGCGGACGACACCATATACGTCCAAAACAATTTCAAGGAAACCGTAGTTCATTCCAGTGCCAAATATGACAAGAGCCGTTTAGTCTATGTGGATGGGTTCTATGGGAATAAGGTTCGCAATGTCAAGGTTACCTCCAGCAACAAATCCGTTGCCACAGTGAAAAAGAGCGGGACAAACCTGTTCAAGCTGATGCCCAAGAAAGCCGGAAGCACCAAGGTCACGGTCACAGCGGTGGTGAACAACAAGAGGGTCAAGGTACAGGGAACCTTTAAGGTAGTCAATTTCCAGAATCCGTTTACGGTGTTAAAGGTGGGAGGAAAGGGTTATGCGTCCAAAGTAAAATCCAGCAATAACTATTTTACGATCCGCACCAGCAAATCCAGAATAAAGCTGAATTACAAGCTGAAATCCAACTGGAAGCTCATCAGCAGCAGCGCCTATGGAATTGACTCTCTGGGCAGTTCAGGAAGCGCCAAGGTCCGAAATGGAAGCACCTATACTTTGAAAAAGGGTGAGAATCTGATGGTATATATGTCATTGAAGAACAAGAAAAACGGCGTGGTGATCACGACCTGGCTGGATGTCAGACGACGCTGATGTAGCTCAACACCCTGCTGCATCACTTCACAGTACGCAGAGAAAATAATGCTACGCGGATACATTAGGAGGAAAATCATGTTCAACCGTCACAAAGCAAAAAAATTATCCATAGCCCTGTTATGTCAGACAACCCTGCTGCTTTCAGCTGTTATTCCCTCCAGCGCAGCAGGCGCTAAGGCATCCGTATCTCAGCTTTCGGCATCTGGGACATCCGTATCGGAGACATCTATCTCCGAGTCCCCCATCTCCGAGACAGATGCCGCCAGAACTGCCTACGGAAATATCCTGTGGCAGTATTACGACATTTGGAATACAGACGATGTCAGCCTGTCCCTGTACAGTGAAGACAGCATCGTCAACTATCAGGTATACTATGGATATGCCTCCACCGATGCGAATTATCAGCTGGATTTCACATTGAAAGACCTGGACGGGAATGGAACGGAGGAGCTGATGATCGGGATCGATTACGGCGGCAGCGGAAATGCCAGTGTGCTTGATATTTTTACCTATGCTTCCGGGAGGGCAGTCCGTCTGCTCTCGGGTGCGGAGAGAAGCCATCTAACGTTGTGCAGGGATGGAGTGATCTCTGAGAATGGCTCCGGCGGCGCTGCCCACAATTACCAGAGCTATTATACGATCGGTTCCGATGGGAAATCCTGCGATACGATCGGATACTACTACATCAACGGCGACGATCAGACGGTGGAGGATCTGGAAGGAACGGTCACGCCCTTTGACGGAAATTACGATCAATATCTGTATCAATACGAGGAGGAAACACTTTCCTGGAAGGAAGTCTCTGAGAGCAGTATTGCAGAGAAAACGGTGCCAAGGGAGGCAGCAGGAGCTGCCTTGACATGGCGGGAGATCGGAAAAGCGCCCATCTACAAGAATGGAATGATCAATAACGGATACGAAGTGTTTGCAGCTTACTGCAGAAGAACCTGGAGTGAGGAAGAGTTTGCAGCCAGGCTGATCACACAGGATTATGAAGGAGAGCAGCCGGGAACAAACGTGTTCGAAATCACGGAGCAGGAATCAGGCACCTGGGTCGGGACTGCTACATTGAATTTAAGCACCGGAGAAGTCACAGAAGAACGGGCGGATGGCAGTTCGGAAACGTTCTCCGTCCTGCTCTAGTTCCGATTTTTACAATTATTTTTCAAAAAATGCGCTAAAATAAGCCCTAGAACAAAGGAGTTTGAATCCAAAGCGGTAACCGCCGCCAATACGGATTCGGACTCCTTTTTTTGCGCGATACGCCCGGAGGGCAGCCGCATGGATGGGCAAGCATGCTTGCACAGGAGTGCGGATATCCGACGGGCAACGGACAGCGAGTGACATAGTCACGAGCTGAACGAAGGAGGGCAGCCGCATGGATGTGCAAGGATGCTTGCACAGGAATGCGGATATCCGACGGGCAACGGACAGCGAGTGACATAGTCACGAGCTGAACGAAGGAGGGCAGCCGCATGGATGGGCAAGCATGCTTGCACAGGAATGCGGATATCCGACGGGCAACGGACAGCGAGTGACATAGTCACGAGCTGCCCGTACGATTTGATGAAGAGGAGGAAATGAGGATGGATTACCCAAAGGTTGAATTTTTATATTTGAACGAAGAAGACATGATTGCTGCCGGTGTGAAAGATATGGCGGGCTGTATTGAGACGATGGAGGAAATGTTCAAGCTTTTGAAAGTGGGCGATTACCGGATGGGCGGAGCCAATGGGAATTCCCACGGATGCATGGTGATGTTTCCGGAATCCTCTCCGTTTCCCGAGATGCCGGTGGACGGACCGGACAGAAGGTTCATGGCGATGCCGGCGTATCTGGGAGGAAAGTTCGATATGGCAGGGATGAAATGGTACGGTTCCAACTGTGCCAACAAGAGCAAGGGGCTGCCGCGGTCCGTGCTGATGCTTGCCCTGAATGATAAGGATACGGGAGTTCCGCTGGCGTACATGTCAGCCAATATTCTGTCGGCTTACCGTACCGGAGCGGTGCCGGGAGTGGGATACAAATATTTTGCCAAGGAGGACGCCAAGGTGGTGGGCATCATCGGACCGGGCGTGATGAGCAAATCTTCTCTGGCAGCCATTATGGCGGTGAGACCGGGGATCACCACGGTGAAGGTAAAAGGCAGGGGAAAGGCTTCCCTGGACAAATTTATCCAGCATGTCAAAAAAGAATATCCGCAGGTGGACGTCTATGCAGTGGATACCATTGAGGAGGCTGTCAGGGATTCCGATATTGTGGCAGCCAACACCTCCACACCCACAGGAAATCCCGAGGAATACCCCTATATTGCGGAAGAGTGGATCAAGCCGGGAGCAGTGATCAGTTCCACGGCGGCGCTCAGATTTGACGATGATTTCATTATGAACCGCGCGAGGATCGTGGCGGACAATATCAAGCTCTATGAAGCATGGGAGGAAGAGATGAAGCCTCATGCTTACAACACCATTCCCATCCCGGCAGTCCATGTCATGGATCTGGTGGAGGAAGGCAAGATGAAAGAGGAGCAGGTGGATGATCTCAGCGACGTATTGATGGGAAATATTCCGGTTCATCGGAAAGAGGATGAGATTGTGCTCTATTCCATCGGCGGAATGCCTGTAGAGGATATTGCATGGGGAACCGTGGTTTACCGGAATGCTTTGAAGAAAAATATCGGGACCAAACTGAAGCTTTGGGACAGTCCTTCTATGATTTAAGGAATGGATCAGGCAGGAATCGCCGGAAGCAGGGAGCAGCCGCAAGGATTTTGAGACATTCAGACGGATAGAGGAACGGCTGCGGTTTAGGAAAAGCAGGACAGGAGGGATACAACGATGAGGATTGAGGAACATCCGATTCTCGGTACATATGAGAAAGGAAGGACGGTTCAGTTTACCTTTGACGGAAAGGTGCTGGAGGGCTTGGAAGGGGAGCCGGTTGCCATGGCTCTCAAAAATGCCGGTGTGATGGTACACCGCTATACCAAAAAGAAGCATCAGCCCAGAGGCATCTTCTGTGCCATTGGACGCTGCACGGACTGTGTGATGGTGGTCAACGGCAAGCCAAATGTGCGAACCTGCATTACGCCTCTTAAGGCAGGGATGGATATCCGCACCCAGTATGGGGTCGGCGAGGCAGGGATGGATATCCAACCCCAGTATGGAGCCGGCGAGGCAGGAAACGGAGGAAAGACGGAATGAAAAGATACGATATGATAGTAGTGGGAGCAGGTCCGGCGGGGCTTTCCGCAGCCATCGAAGCGGCAAAAAGAGGGCTTCACGTGGCAGTGTATGATGAAAACGCAAAGCCTGGCGGACAGCTCTTTAAGTAAATCCATAAATTTTTCGGTTCCAAAGAGCACAGGGCGAAGATCCGGGGATTCAAGATCGGGGAAGAGCTTTTGAAGGAAGCGGACGACTGCGGCGTGGAGGTCGTGTTAAATGCAGTGGTGATCGGGCTTTTTCCGGAAAAAGAAATTACCGTAAAGATCGAAGACCATGTGGAGCATGTGAAGGGAGATACGATTCTGATCGCCACAGGAGCCAGCGAAAACATGGTGACGTTCCCGGGATGGACGCTCCCGGGAGTGATCGGGGCGGGAGCAGCCCAGACCATGATGAACCTCCACGGAATCCTTCCGGGAAAACGGGTGCTGATGCTGGGATCCGGCAACGTAGGGCTGGTGGTGAGCTTTCAGCTGATGCAGGCGGGATGCGAGGTCGTGGCGCTGGCAGATGCGGCTCCCCGCGTGGGAGGCTATGGAGTCCATGCCGCAAAAGTGGCACGCCTGGGGGTTCCGTTCTATCTGTCCCACACCATCGTATCCGCAGAGGGGAAAGACTGTGTCACAGGTGTGACGATTGCGGAAGTGGACTCCAGCTGGCAGGTGGTGAAAGGAACGGAGAAGCATTTTGATGTGGATACGATCTGCCTTGCGGTAGGGCTCTCCCCCATGGCGAAGCTGTGTGATATGGCAGGATGCCAGATGGAGGATAATCCGGCAAAGGCAGGCTTTGTGCCTGTGGTAGACGAATACGGGGAAACTTCCGTGCCGGGGATCTACGCAGCGGGAGACGTTTCTGGTATCGAGGAAGCTTCCAGCGCCATGATTGAAGGACGGATCGCCGGAATCGCAGCGGCTGCCCGCCTGGGATTTGTCACCCAGGAAGAGGCAAAGAGAGACTGTCAAAAACAGGAAGAAGCCCTTAGTGGTCTGCGCCAGGGAATGTTTGCCCCCGGGATGCGGGGGAAAAAAATCACAGAGACGGAAGAAGGCGTGGCGATTTCCCAGAATCTGCTGGAGCACGGCTTTGTAGCTTCTGAGGAGATCGAACGGTTTCCGGGTGTCACCCACCAAAAAGGAATCCATCCGGTGATCGAGTGTACCCAGAACATCCCCTGCAATCCATGTCAGGACGCCTGCAAAAGGCACTGCATCAAGATCGGAAGCAAGATCACGTCCCTCCCAGTGTTGGACACCGAGGCGGAATGTACCGGATGCGGAATGTGCGTGGCATCCTGTTCCGGGCAGGCAATCTTCCTGGTGAATGAGGACTGTGGGGACGGAACGGCAGAAATCACGATGCCTTACGAATTCCTTCCCCTGCCGGCGGCAGGAGATCGGGGGATGGCGCTTGGCAGGAACGGCGAGGAAGTGTGCGATGCCGTTGTCCTGGGAGTCCGGAGCGCAAAGGCATTTGACCATACCCATCTGCTCACCATTAAGGTGGCGAAGGAATATGCCATGAAGGCGAGATTTTTCCGAAAGGGGGCAGTGCAATGAATGACAGAAACCGCGATATCGGGGAATATATTCCCGCCCCGGACGACGACGTGATCGTCTGCCGGTGTGAGGAGATTACCAAAGGAGAGATTCGGCGTGCCGTTCACGACGGAATGTTTACACTGACGGAAATCCGCCGGTATCTCCGCACAGGAATGGGGCTTTGCCAGGGACAGACCTGCACCAAGCTGGTGAAGGGGATCGTGGCAAGGGAGCTGAACGTTCGCCCGGCAGAGCTTCGGGAAGCCACCGGAAGGGCTCCCATGCGCCCCATTGAAATGAATATTTTGGCAAAAGACAGGGGGGAACAGGGATGAATGCAGAAGTGATCATTGTAGGCGGCGGAATCATCGGCTGTGCCGCAGCATACCACCTGGCAAAAGAGGGCGTCCAGGTTCTCGTCCTGGAGGGCAGTGAGAACATTGGAAACGGAGGCTCCACCCGCAATGGAGGCGGGGTCAGACAGTCAGGGCGCGATCCCAGAGAACTTCCCCTCGCCATGTATGCCATCCAGCACCTGTGGAAGAACCTCTCCGAAATGCTGGACACCGATGTGGAATACTATCAGCACGGGAACCTCCGGCTGGGAAGTACGGAAAAACATCGGGACATCCTTACCGGGCTGACAGAGCGGGGAGTTAAGTGCGGGCTGGACGTGAGGATGATCGATGGAGACGAGGCGAGGCAGATCAATCCCTTCCTTTCCGAAGAAGTAACCTGCGCCAGCTGGTGCCCCACAGACGGCCATGAAAACCCATTGATGGCGACCATGGGGTATTACAAGATGGCACGCCGTCTGGGCGCCCATTTTATCTCGGGAGAACAGGTGACAGAAATCCGCAAGATCAAGGGCGCGGCACGCCAGGTCGTCACGGCATCCGGAAATGTATACGAAGGGGAAAAGATCATTGTGGCGGCAGGGTATGAGAGCCGGTTTATCGCTTCCACAGTAGGCATTGACATTCCCATGCAGCCGGTACTTCTGGAGACTTTGGTCACCGAGGCGGTCTCTCCCATGTTCTGGCAGATGCTGGGAACCGCGGACGCAGATTTTTACGGGCATCAGACCACCCACGGATCCTTCGTGTTTGGTTTGAATTCGGGATACGAGCCCTACGCAAAGCCGGGAAAACCGCTGTCTTCCAGCATTGCATCCTCCGCAGCATGCAGAGGGATCATGCACTATTTCCCCTCACTGTCGGAAATCAAGATCGTGAGGAGCTGGGCAGGATGGATGGACAGCTGTGCAGACCATGTACCGGTGATTAGCACCGTGGAAGAGGTGCCGGGGCTGATCCTGGCATGCGGATTTACTGGCCATGGATTTGGAATCAGCCCGGCAGTAGGGCTTCTGCTCTCACAGCTTGCCATGGAACAGGAGCCGGTTTTGGATCTTCAGGCGTTTCGGTATGACCGCTTTGCCTGAAGTCAAGCCCCAAATGTTCGATTGGCTCGCTGAGCGCAGACATAAAAAGATAGAAGACGAAGGCGTCAGGATTTTTCAGAATCCCGGCGCCTTTTTCAGTGATGGAAATCCAAAGAAATAAAAAACGGATTCTCAGAATCCCAAAATAGGAGGAACCAATTATGAGTTTATCAAGAGTCGAGATCATCACAAGCATTTCCAAAATCGAGCCGCTGAAAAGGGCATTCAGCAAATTCCACATCAGCGGCATGACCGTCTACCAGGTGTTAGGCTGCGGTGTTCAGCATGGCACCCAGGAGTTTGAGATCGAAGAAAAGGGAAAGGACATTGAGCTTTTGCCAAAAGAGGTGGTCATGATCGTGCTGCCAACGGAAGAACTGAATGACCTTCTGGAATTTGTGAAGAAGGAACTGTATACTGGGCATATCGGAGACGGGAAAATTTTTGTCTCAGAAGTCACCAACGTCATCCGTATCCGCACCGGGGAGGAAGGATACGAAGCCATCACAAAAGGCGAAAAGTAACAGGGAGGAGGAATTCATATGGAACAGAAAAAACTGGGGCTGCCAAGCGTCATCGCTACGGGCGTCGGGCTGATCGTTGCTACAAGCTGCCTGCTTTCCATCGGGCAGGGCGCGGCGTCCATCGGAACCACCTTTATCATCACCATGGTCATCGCCTGCGCGTTCAATATCCTGACCGCTCTCTCCATCTGCGAATTGAATGCGCTGATGCCGAATATAAGCGGAGGAATGGCACAGTATACCATCGCCTGCTTTGGACCTTTTGTGGCGATTGTCCTGACGGTGGGAGGATATCTGACCTGCCAGGTTATCATGGGAAGCTCGGAGACGGCAATGTTTGGAAATACCTTGAGCAGCGTATTCACCGGCATCCCGGTGTCCGGAACGGTTTACTCTATTGTCCTGATCGTGATCCTGACGATCTTTAACCTGTTCGGCGTGGATATGTTTGCCAAGGTACAGAACGTGGTGGCATACGGGCTGATCGGTTCCCTGGCAATCTTAGGGATCCTGGGAACCTTTCAGCTGGGAACCGGAGAAGTCGTACAGCAGGAGGCAGTGCTTTCCTCCAATCCCAGCGACATGTTTTCCCTTCTGGGACTGGCGTTTTTCCTGTTTATCGGAGCGGAATTCGTGGTGCCGGTCTCCACGCAGGTCAAGAACGCCAGACGGAATGTGCCCCTTGGCATGGTCTTAAGCCTCCTTGTGATCCTGGCGATGCAGATCTTCCTCACCATCGGGTTCAGCCACTACACGCCTTGGGAGGAGCTTGGGGAGAGCACCGTGCCTCATATCCTTTATGGCAGGCTGCTGCTGGGCGGATTGGGGACGGCATGGATGACGGTGATCTCGCTTTTGGCTGTAGTCAGCACGATCAACACGGCGATATTCTCCATGTCCCAGATCTGCTGCGGTATGGCAAAGCTGAATCTGCTTCCGTCCGTCTTTATGAGGAAAAACAGCCACGGGACACCTTATGTGGGACTTCTGATGGTATCGGCTTTGATTATCCTGATCAACGCCACCGGGCTTTCCACCAGCGATCAGCTGACCTTCCTGATCCTGACCGGCTGTATCTTCTGGATTACTTCCTACATTGTGATGCATCTGGACGTGCTGGTTTTGAGAAAACGTCTGCCCAAGGCGCCCAGAACCTTCAAAATTCCCTTCGGACCGCTGATCCCCATCATCGGAATTCTAGGAAATGCCTATATGATCTATCACATCGACCCAGACTGGGCGGTAAGGCAGCGGATCTATACAATCTTTCTGGTGACCCTGGCGCTCTTGTCGGTCTATGCGGTAGTCTGGATCAAGTGCGTGATGAAACGTCCACTGTTCCGTCCTTATCAGATCAAAGAAATCATGGCTATGGAGACAGACCTTTACCAGGTGCACCACAATCCCAAAGCTGCGAAAAAGCTGGGAATTGACGCAGTGCCAACGGTACAGGCAGTACGGGCAGACGTCAATACAGGGACGAGACCGGAAGTCTGATGTGAAAAACAGTTGACAAACGGCGAATGTTTTGGTAGGGTATCCTTATGAAAGACGAAGGCGTTTTGCAGAAACATGCAAGACGTCTTTTTTTGTGCGATACGCCCGGAGGGCAGCCGCATGGATGTGCAAGCTTGCTTGCACAGACGTGCGGATATCCGACGGGCAACGGACAGCGAGTGACTTAGTCACGAGCTGGTCGGAAGAGGGCAGCCGCATGGATGTGCAAGCTTGCTTGCACAGACGTGCGGATATCCGACGGGCAACGGACAGCGAGTGACTTAGTCACGAGCTGGTCGGAAGAGGGCAGCCGCATGGATGTGCAAGCTCCCCTATCCGATAAATCAGAAGGAAAAGAAGGTCAGAATATGGAACAGCAAATATACATGACACCAAAGCAGCCGTTTTTTGTAACCTCCTCGGAGGTGTATTCCAAATATATCATGAACCAGCTGGGAATCGTGCATTTTTATCAGTGCCGGACCGGGGATCAGCCGTGTTTTGCGGTGCCGGACGGCTGTGTGGATATGGTGTTCTGCTGCGACGAGGATCATCCTTACGCCAAGCTGTGCGGAACGGTGATGACGGCAAAAACCGGACTGACCAAGGCGAATACCCGTTATTTTGGAGTGAGGTTCCTGCCGGGCTACAATCCCATTCTCCGGGATTGCGGTGTGATGTCGGAGCTGGTGGATAACCGGATGGAGCTGGAACTGTTCATCCGTGACAAAGAGATGATGGAAGAGATTTTCAGCGCGGCGGACTTTCAGGAGCAGATCCGGATTTTTCTGCATGCTTATAAAGGCTGGTATGCGGATGAATGCCCGGCAGAAAGCGCTAGTCTGCTGGTACGCCATTCCATGAATCTTCTCATCCGTTCCGGGGGCTGTATGACGGTGGAACAGCTCGCCGAGGACGCGGGATATACGGTAAGGTATCTCAATAAAGTCTTTCGCCGGGAGACGGGCTTAAGCCCCAAGCAGTTGGCGAAGATCATCCGGTTCCAGAAGGCGGTCTCCGTGTTGAACGAGCCAAACGGGCGGATTTTGACGGATATCACAGCAGAGCTGGGATATTTTGACCAGTCGCACTTTGTGCGGGATTTCAAGGAATATACCGGGTTCACTCCGGGAAAATATCAGGCATATCTGGAGACGCAGGATTACTGCCATAAATTGAATATCATATGATACAAACGTCAGAAGGTCATGGGCTGTCATGACCGCTTCGTTGCCGTAGAGCGAAACTATCCTGGATGTCTATCTGCTGCGCTGACCATTGTCATGTACCGTCAGCATGCTGCGGGATCTTTGACTGTACGGAACAGGGAAAGCAGTGTATAATCTATGTAAAAAGGAATCATTTGTGTGAAAGGAATTGAACAGTATGAGTACCTACAGCATTTATTTCAGTCCCACGGGAGGGACAAAAAGGGTCATGGATTGTTTGGCACAGGGGTGGGACAAAGCGGAAGCACTTGACCTTTCTGACCCGACAACGGATTACAGCTCTTTTTCATTCGGGGCAGAGGATCTCTGCCTGATCGGTGTTCCATCCTTTGGAGGAAGGGTTCCCCAAACGGCAGTGGAGCGCCTGGGCAAAATGAAAGCAGACCGTACCCCCGCGGTTTTGGTCTGTGTCTACGGAAACAGGGCTTATGAGGACACGCTTCTGGAGCTTTCCGATACCCTGACGGCAGCAGGCTTCCGACCAAGGGCAGCAGTGGCAGCCATTGCAGAACACTCCATTATGCATCAGTTTGCCGCGGGAAGACCGGATGAAGCGGATGCCCGTGAACTGGCGGAATTTGCGGAACGGATCAAAGTGTCCCTCATGGAAGACGCTGATAAGGAGCTTACACTTCCGGGAAACCGCCCCTATAAACCCTTCGGAGGAACGCTGAAACCCTCTGTGACGGAGTCTTGTACCGGCTGTGGAATTTGTGCAAAAGTCTGTCCGGTTCAGGCGATCTCTGTGGATAACCCGAAAAATCCTGCAGAGGAACGCTGCATTTCCTGTATGCGCTGCGTCGCTGTCTGTCCGGACGGAGGTCGGGTGGTGGATGGCAAACTGTTGGAAGGTTTGGTGTCCCGGATTGGAAAAGCGCTGGAAGGGCATAAGGAAAATGAACTGATGCTGCCGTAGTTTGGTTTGTTGGCACAATCGTTTCGCAGATCAGGGAAAACGGAAGAAAGAAGGAGTGAAATGTTAAAGGCAATATTTTTGGACTACACAGGAACCATCACGCAGGAAGCTGGCCCGGACATGGAACAGCTTCTGATGCGCTGCTATCAGAACAGCGATGCGCCTACACCCAAGGAGATGCTGAAATTTTGGTGGGAAACGCTGAAAAAGCTGGAAGGGCAAAGCTATGGGGAAAAATTTCTCACGGAGGATGAGATCGTGGACAAGATCCTGGAAGCAGCTGTGGAGAAGCTCCATCTGAAAGAAAACCTGGACGAGCTCCACAGGCTTTGCCAGAGATTCTGGATGTATGCCCCTGCCTTTGAGGATGTCCCGGAATTTTTTGAAAAATGTCCCCTTCCCATCTATGTTTTGACAAACGATGGAGTTTCCTATATCGAGGAGGCAATGCGCCACAAACAGCTTTCACCGGCAGGGATCATCTCCGGGGAGATGGTGCGTGCCTACAAGCCCCACCGGGAAATCTTTGAGAAGGCGCTGGAGGTAAGCGGCTGCCGCCCGGAAGAGGTGATCCACATCGGGGATTCCATGATCTCGGATGTACAGGGCGCAAGAAATGCGGGAATCCGCCCGATCCTGCTGGACCGCACAGGACAGCAGGAGACAGAAGGGGTGACGGTGGTGAAGTCTCTCTCTGAGGTTCTGGACTTTTTTTAAAATTTTATCTAAACGGTTCAGAAACCATCTCGTTGGATTGGTCTGGATCTGAACAGTTTACAAACTTGCTATTTTCTGAAAAACTGCTTATAATAGCTTTATAAATGGTGATAAGCCCGAAAGAGCTTACCGCAGAAAAGGAGGGATTACCAATGGCAGTATTAGACGGATGTGAAGCACAGAAGAGAACTCCGGTTCCCAAGGAGATCAAATGTCCGAAATGCGGTGAAGAGCTGGAAGTTTTCACAAAAGACGGCATGGCAGCCGAGGAGGTTGTCTGCGAAAAGTGCGGACATAAAATCGAAGAAGGAACAAAGCTTTGACAGAGGATCCCATCCAAGAGCAGGAAAGAACTTGGATGGGATTTCGTGATATAGGAGGAAAGTTGGATGAAAGCAGTGGCCTATAAAGAAAAAGGAAGTTTTGAATTGGAGGAGCGTCCCGTGCCCCAACTGCAGGATGAGAGGGATGCCATCGTGCGGGTGACCTTGAGCTCCATCTGTTCCAGTGATCTGCACATCAAAGACGGATTCGTGCCAAGGGCAGTCCCGGGAGTGATTGTGGGTCATGAGATGGTGGGAGTGGTGGAAAAAGTGGGGAGCGAGGTCAAAACGGTAAAGCCAAGAGACCGGGTGGCGGTGAATGTGGAGACCTTCTGCGGAGAATGTTTTTTCTGCAAAAGAGGTTTTGTCAATAACTGCAGTGATGTGCACGGGGGCTGGGCTTTGGGATGCCGGATCGATGGAGGTCAGGCGGAATATGTGCGCGTCCCTTATGCCGATAACGGGCTTACGAAAATTCCGGATTCCGTGACGGACAGGCAGGCGATTTTTACCGGGGACATTCTTTCCACTGGATACTGGGGTGCGAAGCTGGGCGAGATCCACCATGGGGATACGGTTGCCGTTCTGGGAGCAGGTCCTACGGGACTTTGCACCATGATGTGCGCAAGGCTGTTTTCTCCCGCCAGGATCATTGCGGTGGATCTGGATGACCAGAGACTGAAGCTGGCAAAGGAACAGGGGTGGGCAGATGTGGTGCTGAATCCGAAGACCATGGAGATTGAGCGCGAAATCAGAGAGCTCACAGAAGGCAGAGGCGCGGATGTGGTCATGGAAGCGGCAGGCGGTGAGGACACGTTCCAGACAGCCTGGAAAATTGCCCGCCCCAATGCCATCGTAGTGATCGTGGCAATGTATGAGAACCCCCAGATCCTCCCATTGCCGGATATGTATGGAAAGAACCTGACCTTCAAGACCGGAGGCGTGGATGCCTCATGCTGCGGGGAAATCCTTTCCCATATTGAGAGGGGAGAATTGGATACCACGCCTCTTATCACCCACGAATATCAGCTTGCAGATGCGATGGAAGCCTATGAATTGTTTGAGCAGAAAAAAGACGGGGTGATGAAGGTAGTGCTCCAGCCAT
Organism: Candidatus Limivivens merdigallinarum; assembly: GCA_018713105.1. GTDB lineage: Bacteria > Bacillota > Clostridia > Lachnospirales > Lachnospiraceae > Limivivens > Limivivens merdigallinarum. The sequence continues at coordinate 16,285 of DVFT01000014.1, forward strand.
AATGGAAATTTATCTGCCAGCAGCAGTCAGAAGATCATGGGATGATGGAAGCTGCTCAATTTGTAGATCCCAAAGGCAGGCTTTAGGTGGATCCGGATCCAGGTAATCAGAAACACTGATTTCAGTAGGGGAGAAGGTACGCCCTGTATTTTTATACTCTGCGATCGCTTTTGCGCGTGCTTCCAGGGCTTCCTTCTGTGTCCGGAATCCTCCTTTTGGGTATGAAAAATAGGCTGGGCAAGCCCTCCTGTTGGCGCAGGGGCGGTTTTTCAATTAATTGACGTGTAATTGCTGCTTCAGGGCTTCCTGGAGTACCTGGGAAAAATTGATGCCTTGTTTTATGGCAGCATCGTTCAGCCAGGCAGGAATAGAGAGCGTCTTTTTTACGGATTTCTCAAAGTGGGTTTTGGCATATTCCGCTACATCTACAGTAACGATGTTTACAAAAGCCTCGTCGGGAGAAGCTTCCAATTCGGAAGCAACCGCATTGACGTCAATCTGACCAATGGCAGAGGCAGCAGGGGCGGTATCCCCATCTTTTTCAAGCCAATACAGATAGCCGGCTAGGCAGTCAACCGCCATAGAAAGCGCTTCATCAAGCGTCTCCCCGCAGGTAGATAAATAATTCAAATCCGGGAAAACAACGGAGTAGCCGGAATCCTCTTTAAAAAAGCAAGCTGGATAAGCAGATAACATAATGCAATACCTCCTTATAGGATATTTGGAGTGGGGGTTATTTCAGCCCCGCCTGTTTTAGTATGGAGTTTTCAGTGCCTTTTGGGATGTCCTTGTTGTGGAATGGGATCGTGACTTTGCCGGGGTTTGTCGGGTGGGTGTAGTGCCTGTGCGATCCGACTTGTTCTTTAAATACCCATCCGTCATCAAGGATAATTTTTTCCATTTCCCGCGGTTTCTTTGGCATTTTTCTGTACCTCCCTTACACTATTATAGTACCATATGACACGTATTAAATCAATACGTATTTAAAATAAGTAAAAAATAATATATTTTTATATCACAAAACCTATAGTGCACCGCCGCCCTAATGCTGGTAGCGCTGGGCGGCACTTATTGATTGGTTCGAGTATTTATGTCTTTGCGTTCACTGGTGGAAATCAACGTCTCCAGATAATGTTAGCGTCGGGAGAATTCGACCACCCAGAGTCGCTTTGATTTAACCAATCTCAGCCAATTCTTTAGCCGATGCAGTAAAATATCTATTCGTTAATACGGCTGCAACATGGCAATTATAAAATGTTTTACCTGAAAAGGCTTCTTATACGGCTTTATTTCCAATATTCGAAGAATAGCATTCTGGTATCTTTATAGAAGTACGATTCAGAATGGAATTTCTAAGATTTAGAGGGTAGAGGCAACGATGAAACTACGATTCAAAAAGGAATTTTCGAGATTTAGAGGGTAGAGGCAACGATGAAACTACGATTCAGGATGGAATTTTCGAGATTTAGAGGGTAGAAGCAACGATAAAAATACGATTCAGCATGAACTTTCAATGATTTGGAGGGTAGAACCACCGAAAATAGCCCTGAGAGTGCATATAGGGATGGCAGTTTTTTGTTCTCTGTGCAAAGTTTCTTTTGACTGCCAGAAATATCCTGGATAGAGCATCTCCTTGCCGTTACTGTCCCTGTATCATTCATATATGCAAAACCAAATTTCATCTCGCAAACCCCTTTACCCCTTGCGCCCCACCTCTCTATTTCGCCTTCCGATTCCTTTGCATTCTATCCTAGGCTTCTAAATGGACAAGAAATGATGCCGAAACAGTGAATTGTGTTATAAATACGGAACCCCGGGAATTTCCGGATAACTTCCCATGGCGATCAGAAGCTCCAGCCCGATCTGTCTGGCGCTTAAGACGGCTTCCTTTGCGGCGCTGGCGCTGCCGGAAAGTACCAGGATGACCTCATTGGAATGGCTGGTCCCTTTGCTGGGGGTGAGGTAGCCCGTGATTTCCACGTCAGCAGCCTTGAGAGCGGTATCCGCCATCACAAGACCGATGGCAGCAGGAGAACCTGCCATGAAGCCGAATGCCTGATTGTATTTGGCGCCAAATGCCTTCTCAAGTACCCGCCCGGCACTGGCAGAATAGGCAAATTCCAGATGCCCGGCTTCGCTGATATACAATTCCCCGGCATATTTGTTGGTAAGCTCTAGGGAAATCCGGATCGCTTCCTTAACGTCCGTCACGTCGTTCCCGCCCAGGACCACATAGTTTCCATGCCCGCCCCAGCCTTTTGTATCTCTGGGGAATTCGATGGTCAGAACCTCTGTGTTGGTAGCTTTGACAGCTTCGTCGATCGCAGTGAGCTGCCCGGCGGCTCCAGTACGGGAACTGAAAAGTCCCAGGGAACGGTACGGTGTCTCAAGATTCATCGCGCGAAGAAGCGCCTCGTCGGCACCGGCAATGCACAGACCGATGGTATCGAGGACGGCAGTTCCCACAAATTCAGTTCTCGTACAGTTCATGCTGATGGAGTGGACATCCATGTTCGTTTGCTCCTTCTCACTTTGATCATTTCCGTGGCTGCAGCTTACTATGAGGGCTGCGGCTTTACTGAATTTAAGTATAAAGCAGTGTACCGGAAAAGTCAACAATCCGGATTATGATATTGAAAACGCATGTGTCTGGAAACGGATGTTACCATTTTTCTGTCATCAGATATTTGCACCGGGGTTACGGAATGGCGTGCATCCCTCAAAACAACACACACGCCGAATACGTAATCGTCTTCGGTCCATGATAATACTGTGCATGATTATCCCGACAGACCTGTGTGACAAACAGACCGTATCCTTCCATGGAAGAATATGCCTTGTCCGGGAAGCGGCAGGGTTCCGGGTAGGCGCAGGTGGGGCAGAGGCGGCAGCCGCCGGCGCCCAGGCAGAGCGCATCCGGATAGTCTGCACGGATCAGCTCGGCGAAGGTCCGAAAGGCTTTGGTGTGCTGTTTTTCGGTGAGTTCATAGCCCTTGGTGTCAATGTTTTTTTCCAGCTTTCCTACGGTCTGCAGGAGGATTCCTCTGGAATAGCGGCGGATCCTTGCCTCGCATTCCTCCAGGGTGCCGCATTCCGGAGGACAGGTCCAGTTGTGGCCGTATGCCTTGCATTTGTCGGCGGCGCACATATCCCGCACTGCGGGCATGGGCTTTAGAGTGGATACATCCAGGCTGGCGGCTTCGGAAAAGCCGGATTCCAGCGCTGCCTGAATCCACTGTTCCATGGTATTCTCATTTTCCATAAGCTTCATCCCTTTCGTAAAAGGAGCTTATGCTCCGGAAATCTTTCACGAAACATAAGCTCCTGGATGGCTTGGCCTGGATCAGGCAGCAGCCCATCCCTGGCAGACATTCACGGTCTTCTGGGGGCTGTATGCCCACTCATCTGCTCCGATGGTAGCGCAGGCTTCCTCGGATACCGGGTTTCCGCCGACGATGATCTTGACCTGATCCCTCATGCCGGCTTCCTTGATGGCGTCAACCGTTGCCTTCATGGAATCCAGGGCAAGGGTCAGTACGCCGGACAGGGCGATGATATGGATGTCGTCTTTTTTGGCAGCCTCGATGATTTTTTCGGGGGAAACATCGATTCCCAGGTCAATGACCTCAAAGCCTCCTGCCTCCAGCATGGCTTTGACGATATTTTTTCCGATGTCGTGAAGGTCGTCTTTTACTGTGCAGAGGATCATCTTTCCATATTTGGCGTCGCCGGTTCCGGCAAGGGCTGGTTTCATGATGTCCATTGCTTCTACCATGATCTCACCTGCAAAGATCAGGTCGCCTACAAAATATTCGCCCTCTTCAAAACGCTTGCCTACCTCATTCATGCCTTCCTGGCAGGCAGTCAGCGCCTGGTTGACATCTCCGTCCTCCATGACTTTGTTGATCTGTTCCAGCAGGGCATCCTCATCCAGTTCCTGCATTGCTTCTTTGATTGCGTTGTAATCCATAGTTACCTCCTTCTTGTTTTAGGATTGCGTGAGTGCGTTGGCACGGAGCAATCGTTGTATCATGGCGTCATCATGCTTTTTGGCGCCATCGTTATCGTTGTCTGTTTTACCCGGTTTTCCGCATCAGCTGAACAGCCCTTTTCGATAAGCACGGTTATATTTGCGCCCGCCTTTGTCCTGCAAGCAGAGGGCAGAAGCGGCGTACATAGCGCCCATCATATCCTTGTTTGCCGGATCCATGATAGCGGAATCAAGCCCTGCCTGAAGAGCCAACGTCAGGCAGCCTGTATTGACGTATTTGCGCGCCGGCATGTTGAAGCTGATATTGCTGATGGCGCCGGTTACCTTTACCTCCGGTGTGATTTCGTGGATCTTCTGGATACAGTAAATGAAATCTTCCATGGCGCTTGGCGTTGTGGCCAGCGCCATCACACAGGGGTCGATGTGAAGGTTGGAGAGCTTCACGCCAAAGTAGTCCGCCTTGTCAATGATCCGCTTGGCAATCTCTACCTTTTTGACCGGATCGGAAGGGATACCGTCCTGGTCACAGGTAAGCCCGATGACATTCCAGTCCGTTCCTGCAATGATCGGAAAAATCGTCTCGCATTTGGTTCCTTCTTCGTTGACGGAGTTGACCATTCCTGGTTTCGTCACATGGCCTTCCTTTAAAATCCTGGATAGCAGCTCCGCATTGGGGCTGTCGATGCAGATCGGAATCTCGCAGGTGTTCTGGATAATGCCGATCAGCCACAGCATGGTGTCGTATTCGATGGAAGTCTCTGTGCTGGGGGCACAGTCTATGTAGTCGGCTCCGGCATCTGCCTGAAGTTTTACTCTCTTTGTGATCAGTTCCTCATTGTGTTCTGCAATCGCCTGTTTGATGGAAGGGATTGCCCCGTTGATTTTTTCGCCTATTACGATCATACTGGTCCCTCCGCATCAAATAAACAGCATGCCCCAGGGCAGATCGTCTGTCAGGAGAAATCTGGCTTCCTTTGGAAGCTCCCAAGTCTCATCTTCTACCAGTTCCTTAACCAATTCTTCCAAATATTTCTGGTAATCCATAATTCTACCTCCTTGAAATCCAGTGCTGCCATCAGCGCTTGCTGGAGTATTCATGTGCAAAGTTGAATGCGTCGATCAATACCTGGTTTACGTCTCCAGGAGCGATCCATGCCTTGTCGGAAGAGAACATGAAACCGCCGCCAGGTGCACAGGTATCGATGATCCGTTTGATCTTGTCCTTCAAGGTGTCGATGGTGCCGGAGCGGATGTCGGACATCTTGATGCCGCCCATGATGATCTGATGCCGTCCCAGAACTTTGTACGCTTCAAACAAATCGTCATCATCCACATGAAGGATACAGCAGTCCTTGGGAAGCTCCAGGAAATGCTCCCATACACGGTTCCAGTGACCTTCCAGCATGATATAGGTCTTGTGTCCTGCATTTGCCACACGTTCAATCAGCTTCTTCTCATAAGGCCAGTACAGTTCGTCAAACTGCTTCGGGCTCAAATATGCCGGGATGTGGGGCATCTGGCAGGCATAGGGCATATGGCCGGAGAGCGGTTTCTGGATGGCGGGCAGGGTCTTGTTCTGCCAGATCGTCTCCAGGGCAGCTTTCACGTCGTCCGGATGGCGGCGAAGGTCGGTGAGTGTCCCGCGGAATCCACGGAAACGGTCGAAGAGGGAATCCATCGGATGTTCCCAGTTGTCGGCAAAGGTCACCACATCAGTAATGCCGTATTTCTCTTCCAGGGTCTTGGTGGTGAGGGCAGTGAGCTGCGCCATGCAGTAGAAGCCGTCTTCCGCATAAACCTTCAATGCTTTTTTGGCATATTCCCTGTCCGTATAAAGCCTCGGATACATTCTGGGCAGAAGGACATTGGTGATAAAGCCACGGAAGTCGGAATTGAACTGATCGTATTCATCAGGTTTCATGGGAGAAGCCTGGATATGCTCCGGGGTTACTCCGTCCGGACCGAATTTGTTTTGGACGGTCTCGAAGATCTCGGAACGCTTCGGGGTGAAAAGCGTTGCCATGAAGATGTTGCCGTCCGCCCACATCTCGCCGAATACGTCGGTGAGCGCTTTTACATAAGCTTCGGGATCATCAATAATGTCCGTCACCTTCTGACCGGTCCATGCTACGGTGGCGCAGCTTGCCGTGATGAGATTGGGGACATAATCCGGCTCTTCACGGTTCAGCGTTTTGATCAGGTTGCTGCGCTTTTGTTCCAATAATGCGTTGTTCTCCATAGTGTCATACCTCCTTGTATTTTTCACGGTGTGCTCTTTGTGCTGATTCGTCAGAATTCAGCAATTTCACAAAGGTAGTTTCCGCAATGTTTGGTTAAAAAGATTGATTTCGCACCTCTTATGACCTATATTATAGTGATAATGAATATTAAATTCAATAATTTATTAATATAAATCGTCATTTTGGCACAAAAACTCAATTTGATGGGAATCTAACGGAGAGTTTTGCGAAAACACATCGTATTGCAGAGACAGCAGGCAGACACTATGAAGTTTTTGACAGAGATATAACGGGGTGATAAAATAATAGTAAACAAAACGGCATCTAAGCATTCTGGTGATATGTCAAGAACTTTTTGAAGATGATTTTGATGTGTTTTTCAGAAAAAAGGGTAACTTTAATAGACCTTCGGTATGTATTTCAAAAAACCGAATGTCAGTTCGGTTCAATATTATAT
>DVFT01000113.1 GCA_018713105.1 Candidatus Limivivens merdigallinarum
TTTTTTCTTACTATACGCAAAGGAAGTATTTTTATTCACTGAAAAGATCCGTCAGTCTGCCAGGACTGCCTTAAGCTTCTCTGCCATCTCATCGATCTGTTCCTTTTCGATTACCAGGGGCGGCACCAGGCGGAGTACGTCGCTGCCGGCCGTAAGGACGATCAATCCCTGTTCCAGGGCTTTTGCCGCCACCTCCCCTACGGGACGCCCGGAGATCACAAGTCCCTGCATGAATCCCTTGCCCCGCCGCTCTTTCACGCAGCCGCACTCCGCTGCCAGGGCATCCAGCTTTTCCTCCAGATAAGGCGTCAGATTGCGCACATGCTCCACAATATGGTTTTCGTCAAAAAGGTCGAAAACCTTGGATACTGCCCTGCAAGCGAAGGGATTTCCCCCGTAGGTGGTACCGTGGTCTCCGGGAACCAGGCTTTTCCCGGCCGCTTTTTTCCCCAGCACGAAGGCGCCCACCGGCACCCCAAGGCCTAAGGCTTTTGCCGTGGTCATGATATCCGGCTCCACCCCGTATTCCTGCCAGGCAAACATGGAACCGGTGCGTCCCATTCCGCACTGGATCTCATCCAGGATCAGAAGGATATCCTTTTCCTCACAGATCTCCTTGATCCCTTTTAGAAATTCCGGTTCTGCCGGATAGATGCCGCCCTCTCCTTGCACCGGCTCCAGGATGATCGCGCAGGTTTTCTCATTCACCAAAGCCTTCACGCTCTCAAGGTCGTTGAATTTTGCAAAGCGGATCCCGCCGATGAGCGGCTTAAAGGGCTCCTGGTAATGGCTGTTGCCCGTTACGGACAGGGCTCCCATACTCCTGCCGTGGAAGGAATGTTCCATGGCAATGATTTCATGGTCTGTACGTCCGTCCTTGTTCCAGGCATATTTTCTGGCAGCCTTAATGGCTCCCTCGATCGCCTCTGTGCCGCTGTTGGTAAAGAAGACCTTATCCAGCCCGCTGTGGCTGATCAGCTTCTCACCAGCCTCCATCAGCGGCTCATTGTAGTACAGGTTTGAAGTATGGATGAGAAGGTCGATCTGATCCTTCAGCGCCTGGTCGTAGTCCTTATAATGATACCCCAGGGCAAACACTGCGATCCCGGCTCCGAAATCCAGATACTTCTTTCCTTCCTCATCGTAGAGGTAGACACCCTCCCCTCTCTTTAACACCACAGGAAAACGGTTGTAGGTATGGAGGATGACCTTCTCCGTCCGTTCCATATATTCTGTAGATTTACCCATGCTGCTCCTCCTCTCCCAGGATCACCGTACCAATCCCTTCTTTCGTGAAAAATTCCAAAAGAAGGCTGTGCACCAGCCTGCCGTCCAGAATATGCACCTTCCCGACGCCTGCCTTCACTGCGTCCACACAGTTTCGGATCTTGGGGAGCATTCCTCCGCCCACGCATCCGCTGCTTAAGAGTTCCTCTGCCTCCTGGATCGTCAGCGAAGAGATCAGGGAACTCTTGTCCGAAGGATCCCGGTACACGCCTTCGATATCCGTCAAAAATGCCAGCTTGCTGGCTCCCATTGCCGTTGCGATGGCGCATGCCGCGTCATCCGCATTGATATTGTGGGAATGGAATTGATCGTCCGAGCCGATGGGGCATACCACCGGTACGATATCGTTCTCCAGCAAGGTCTGAAGGATCTCGGTATTGACCTGTTTGATCTCACCTACATAGCCGATATCCTCCCCGTTCGCGTACTTTTTGTCCACCATCAGAAGGCTTCCGTCTTTGCCGCTGATCCCCACTGCGCGCACTCCGATTTTTTCCATCATGGAGGTCAGCCCCTTGTTGATCTTGTTGAGTACCATCTCTACGATCTCCATGGTCGCCTTGTCTGTGACGCGGAATCCGCCGACGAACCTGGTTTCAAGCCCTGCCTTCTCCACCCAGCGGCTGATTTCCTTTCCTCCGCCATGGACGATGATCGGCCGGAAGCCCACCAGCTTTAAGAGCGCCACATCCCGGATCACATTTTTCTTCAGCTCATGCTCCACCATGGCGCTTCCGCCGTACTTGACCACGATGGTTTTTCCGTGAAATTCACGGATATAGGGCAGGGCTTCGATCAGAACCCCTGCCTTTTCCAGATATTTCTCCATATCCTGCATCCGTCTTCCTCCTCTATGAACGGTAATCTGCGTTAATTTTCACATAATCATAGGTCAGGTCGCAGCCCCACGCTGTCGCAGACGCTTCCCCCATCTTCATATCCGCGATGGCAGTCACTTCCTTTTCGGAAAGGATCTTCGTCGCCTCCGCCTCGCTGTAGCCGGTATCTACACCGTTCTCTATGATCTTGATGCTGCCTGCATCGCTCTCAAAATACAGATCCACCTTCTCAGGGTCGAACTCCACCCCTGCATACCCCAGGGCACAGAGAATCCTTCCCCAGTTGGCGTCATGGCCAAAGATCGCTGCCTTGGTAAGATTGCTGGTGATCACCGATTTGCTCAAAACAACCGCATCCTCTTTGGTCCTGGCATGGATCACCTTGCATGTAAAGAGCGCTGTGGCGCCTTCCCCGTCCCCCGCCATTTTCTTTGCCAGCGTCTCGTTGACATAGTTGAGGGCAGAACAAAATTTGGCAAACTCTTCATTTTCTTCAGTAATCTCCGGATTTCCAGCCATGCCGTTTGCCAGAAGCAGCGCCGTATCGTTGGTGGAGGTATCTCCGTCCACAGAGATCATATTGTAAGTATCCTTCACATCCTCTGACAGCGCCTTTTGCAGCAGTTCCTTGGAAATGCTGGCATCTGTAGTGATAAAGGCGAGCATCGTGCACATATTCGGATGGATCATTCCAGAGCCCTTGCTCATTCCGCCGATGGTCACGGTCCTGCCGCCGATCTCCACCTGCACTGCCGCCTCCTTACGGATAGTATCTGTCGTCATAATCGCAGAGGCTGCAAGGCTTCCTGCCTCCCTGGATTCCGAAAGAACCTTTGCCAGCTGCTCTACGCCCGTCTTGATCTTGTCGATGGGAAGCTGTCGTCCGATCACGCCTGTGGATGCTACCAGCACCTCCTTTTCTCCTATCCCTAAGACTTCCGCCGCTTTTTTCGCCGTCTCCTCACAGTAGCCAAAGCCCTCTGTTCCCGTACAGGCATTGGCAATTCCGCTGTTCACCACCACGGCTCGGGCGGTCGGATATTCATAGACAATCTGTTTGTCCCACTGGACCGGGGCTGCCTTCACCACATTGGTGGTAAAGGTTCCCGCTGCTTTGCAGGGGACCTCGCTGTAGATCATCGCCATATCCTTTTTATCCTTCTTAATGCCCGCATAAATTCCTGCCGCTTGGAATCCCTTCGGCGCGGTCACTCCGCCTTCTACAATATTCATAGTACCATTTCCTCCTTTTCCACCGTTTTACGGGAACATGGGCATCAGAAGCAGTCCTTCGGTTTCCGGAAGGCCAAACAGGAGATTCATATTCTGGATTGCCTGTCCTGCCGCTCCTTTGACCAGATTGTCCATCGCGCCCATCATGATGATCCGGTTTGTCCGTCTGTCAATTTTAAAATTCACATCTACAAAATTGCTTCCTTCCACCCACTTGGTCTGAGGGCAGACATCCGGCTTCAGCACTCTGACAAAGGTCTCTTTTCCATAATAGTTGTCGTAGGCTGCCCGTACCTCCTCATCGCTCACCTGTTTCTTTAACGAAGCGTAAGCGGTGATCAGGATTCCCCGGTTCATGGGAACCAGATGCGGGGTGAAATTGAGCATCACCTTCTCCCCTGCCGCCAATGCCAGCTGCTCTTCAATCTCCGGCGTATGCCTATGGGTTGCCACGCCGTAAGCTTTGATGTTTTCGTTCACCTCACAGTAGAGATTATCCACCTTTGCCCCTCTGCCAGCGCCGGAGGTTCCGGATTTTGCATCGATAATGATTGTGGAGGGGTCGATCATCCCTTCTTTCAGCAAAGGATAAATGGAAAGCGTGCTGCAGGTGGGATAGCACCCAGGATTCGCAATCAGCCGTGCCTTTCGGATCGCCTCCCTGTTGATCTCCGGAAGGCCGTAAACCGCTTCCCCGATCAATTCCGGCGCCTTGTGCTGGATCTGATACCACTCTTCATATACCTTCACATCCTTGATCCGGAAATCCGCGCTCAGGTCAATGACCTTCGCTTTCTCTAACATCTCTTCTTTTATATGGGAAGCCAAAAAGCCCTGAGGCGTGGCAGTGAAGATCACGTCCACCGCATCAGCCAATTCTTCTATATTATCATCCAGGCATTTGTCCTCGATCCGTTCAAAGAAATTCTGATAGACGGATGCGTATTCCTGCCCGATATAGCTTCTGGAGCCATACCACTTGATTTCCACATCCTTATGCCCCATCAGCAAGCGTACCAGCTCGCCGCCGGCATAACCGGTCGCCCCGATAATCCCTGCCTTAATCATAAACATACACTCCTTATTTTCTTTTTCTCCTTACATAGATAGCACCTATCCGCCTTTTCGTCAAGTAGCTGTTGCTATCCGCCTGATTTTGTCATCGTTTTCCTTTGCGGATTGGTCTGTAGATAGGCATAATTATACATATTTTGTTTATTTTATGCAAGTACTTTTTTTAATGCGCACTTTTTTGATTTTTCTATTGCATAATTATAATTTTTGTTGTATAGTTGGTCTATCGAACGCACAGCGGTTCAAAAAGTCCGTTCCTCTGACCGGGCTTACCATAGAACATAGAACTAGGAAGGAGATCCAACAAATGAAAGAGAAAGTAGTATTAGCTTATTCCGGCGGTCTGGACACCACCGCTATCATCCCCTGGCTGAAGGAAACCTTTGATTATGACGTGATCTGCTGCTGCATTGACTGCGGCCAGGGAAATGAGCTGGATGGCCTGGAGGAGAGAGCCAAGCTTTCCGGCGCTTCCAAACTGTACATTGAGGACATCGTAGATGAGTTCTGCGACGATTATATCATGCCCTGCGTACAGGCAGGGGCTGTCTATGAAAACAAATACCTGCTGGGTACGTCCATGGCACGCCCGGGTATTGCCAAAAAGCTGGTGGAGATCGCCCGCAAGGAGGGTGCTGTCGCTATCTGCCACGGCGCCACAGGAAAAGGAAACGACCAGATCCGTTTTGAGCTTAGCATCAAGGCGCTGGCACCGGATATCAAGATCATCGCTCCCTGGCGTATGACCGATCTGTGGACCATGCAGTCCAGAGAGGATGAGATCGAATACTGTAAGGCACATGGCATCCACCTTCCCTTCTCCGCTGACTCCAGCTACAGCCGTGACCGGAACCTGTGGCACATCAGCCACGAAGGTCTGGAGCTTGAGGATCCTTCCATGGAGCCCAATTACGACCATCTGCTTGTCCTTACCGTTCCGCCTGAGAAAGCACCGGATAAGGAAGAGTATGTGACCATGACCTTCGAAGCCGGGGTTCCGAAGACCCTCAACGGCAAGGCAATGAAGGTATCTGAGATCATCAAGGAGCTGAATGCCTTGGGCGGAAAACACGGCATCGGAATCATCGATATCGTGGAAAACCGTGTGGTAGGCATGAAATCCCGCGGTGTCTATGAGACGCCAGGCGGAACGATCCTGATGGAAGCACACCAGCAGCTGGAAGAGCTGGTTCTGGACCGTGATACCATGGCTTTGAAGAAGGATATTGCGAACAAATTCGCACAGCTTGTCTATGAGGGCAAATGGTTCACCCCGCTCAGGGAAGCCATTCAGGCATTTGTGGAGTCCACCCAGAAATATGTCACCGGAGAGGTGAAGTTCAAACTCTACAAGGGCAATATCATCAAGGCGGGAACCACCTCCCCCTACAGCCTGTACAGTGAATCCCTTGCTTCCTTCACCACCGGAGATCTCTACGATCATCACGATGCGGACGGATTCATCACCCTGTTCGGTCTGCCTCTCAAGGTTCGGGCTATGAAAATGGCGGAAGTAAAGAAAAACCAGAAATAACCTTTCCCAGGGAATCTTAACAAGCCAGGGACGGCACCTCTTTGAAGACTGCCGTCCCTGGCTTTCTTTTTCTGCAGCTTTTCCGTTCTGCGGCTTTGTCATTCTTTTGCTTTGGCTTCCTCGATCTTCCTGCGGGAGTCCTCGTTGACCATTGCCTTCAGCCGCTTCATATAGTCCGAAAACTGAACCTCCCTCTCTCCATAGGTCATCTGAAGCGTATATTCCAGCGGAAGCCATGTTTGGATCTCCGCCTCGTTGTGCTGAATGAGAGCTTCCATCTTGTCCAGCGCCCTGTAAATCTTTGCCTCCAGGGTCGTTCTCTCCTCCATCTCCGAAAACAGTTCCCGAAGCTCCATCCTGTAGGGTTCCGGCAAGGTTTCGATCCACCCATTCACCGCCTTCTGTTCCCTTTCCTCATCTGTCCCGTCCTTTTCAAAGGTAGGAATATCGCCGGTAAATGCCTCCCCGAAATCGTGGAACAGGCACATCTTCATCACTTTCTCCATATCGGCTTCCTGAAATTCATCCTTGACAAAATATGCCATCAGGATCAGGCGAAACGTGTGCTCCGCCACGCTTTCCCGCCGCCCGCTTGAGGTCCAGGAATGGCGGACATTATTTTTCATCTGCTCTGCCAGATGCAGAATATCCAGATAGCGTCTGATCTCCATATTGCTTTCTTTCTCCTTTTTGCTTTTCTCTGCTTGACTCTTCCCGCAAAGGGCCCCACGAAAAAAGACAGGCGACTTACGCCTGTCTTACTTATCATCTCACTCCGCTTCCGTGGCAGTCTCAGCAGGGCTTTCCGTTTCACTCTCCGCTGCGGTCTCTGTCACTTCTTCTGTCTCTGTGGCAGCTTCCGTAGCTTCCTCGCTTTCTGTGGAGGCTTCTGTGGTTTCCTCACTTCCACTCTCCGTAGAGGCTTCCGTGCTTTCTTCACTTCCGGTCTCCGTGGAGGCTTCCGTGCTCTCCTCTGCATCTGTCTCACTCTCGGCAGTCAGCTGATTCAGGTAGTCATCCAACGCTGCGGCATCCACCGTGTAGGTGCTGCTCGTCTCAGGATTTACGACATTGTAGATTGAAACTCCAATCCAGCAGACCAGAACCACCGCAACAATGCCTCCCGCAATCTTGGCAATCATCGCGTTCCTTTTCTGTTTCTTCATAATCTGGGCACGTTTCTTCTTGTCCTGCTTATACTTGTCCACCTTTGCCTGACTCATACTCTTCACTCCTTGCATTCCATCGTTTTGGTCTTATTATACACCATAGCTGTGAATTTTGCATGTATTTTTTGAAAAAAGGCAAAAAAAATGCAGCAGTGTTGAAAAAATTTTATGCAACGATAATAATACCGCCGTCATTGGCATACATGCTGCTGATACCAGCAGTATCTACGATGAAAATGCTCTTGAAGTTGGCACGTTTTTCAATTTCATCACGCACCATCATCGCCCTTTCCCGGCAGTTGCAGTGGGAAATGGCCAGGATCCTATCCTCCGGCTTCTCCACATATTCAAGGATATTGTCCACCATCTTCACCAGCGCCTTATTCATTCCCCTTGCCTGGCCAAGCTGGACGATCTCCCCCTCCGGCGTAGAGGTCATCACCGGCTTGATCCGCAGTGCCGTCGCCACAAATGCCTTCACTTTGCTCAGCCGGCCGTTCTTCCTGAGAGTTTCCAGATTTTCCAAGACGAACCAGGTCTTCTGGCTGGCGATATAGTTTTCCACCGTCCTGACTACCTCTTCAAAGTACATTCCCTTCTCTTCACATTCCTGAATCTTCATGCCGATCAGGGTCTCCCCTACGGAGGCGGAGCAGGAGTTGAACACATAACCTTTCGTATCCGGCTTTTTCTCCTTTAAGAGGTTCATCCCCAGCTCGGCGCTGTTGTAGGAACCGCTCAGATTGGCGGAAAGGGTCACCCCATAGACGTGATCCGCGCCGCAGTCAAATGCCTCCCGGTAGGCTTCCGGGGATGGGCAGGAGGATTTGGGGCAGTTCGGGCTCATCGCTACCTTTTTCAGGAAATCAGCCTGGTCAAAAGTCTCGTCATCCACGATCGTCTCCCCGTCCACCTGCATGGTCAGAGATGCCGTCTCATAATATCCGCTGGCTTTCATCTCCTCCGTCAATTCTCCGCAGCTATCGATCACTATTTTGAAACTCATGGGCTCTCTCCTCCGATTTTCTTATTACTTTATCCTGTAAGGATCAAATTAGATTATCTAATTAACAACTATTTATAATGTAGTTTTAAATACTACATTATCATATCATATTCACTACCGTTTGAAAAGCCCCTGGGAAAAGAAAAATTCCAAACAATTTGTGTTTTTTCAGGTTCTATGGTAATATGAATGGGATTTATCCCATGGGAGGAATGTTTATGCGTTCATTTGAAATTCTGGATATCAAACATTTTATGGCAAAGCTGCTCCTTTCCCCTGCCTTTGACTTTTTTTTGCTGAAGGAAGCTTCCATCACCACCTTCTGCACCTTCTCCATCGACGGCAGGCTGCATCGGGATTATTTTTCCTACACCGAGGAGGAGCGGGAGACCTATGCGGATCTCAATTATCCCTATTGGGAACAGGTACGGCCTTTCTGCTTTTCCCTGATCAAGGGCAAGAAGACCCCCTCCCAGTTAAAGCTGGTGTTCCTGCTGACTCCAAAGAGGACGGAGCAGTTCCTTGCCTCACACAGCCTTCCTTATCAGCGCTCTGACGTCAGCGGGCTGTATCTCAATGTTCTCTACGATGGGAAAAAGCTTAGCTGTACGTCCGGAACCGCCCTGACCATCTTTACCCTGGACAAAACCCTGGAACATCTCTGGGATGAAACCCTCCCCGTTTTTCTGAAAAAGCACCAGCTTCCCTTTGCCTGATGTGGTTTGTTAGCACTCATTCGGAATGAGTGCTAATTTTTTCTTGACTTTTTGGGATGGAGGTATTAAACTAACAGTCAGAACAAGAG
>DVFT01000114.1 GCA_018713105.1 Candidatus Limivivens merdigallinarum
AAAATTCAATGAAACAAAAGAAACTAGCAGGTGGGATCTTTAGATATCTCATATTAATCTGTCTGTCGCTGGTCGTCCTTGTGCCGATCCTTTGGATGGTATCTACAGCATTTAAGACAGAGGCGGAAACATATTCCCCTACGCCTATTTGGATTCCATCGGAGATTTCCTTGGAGTCCTTCAAGAAATTTTTCGGGCTTTACAATTTTGGGGGAATGACCATTAACAGCTTGATCACCTGTCTGGGCGCAATGATCGTCTGCGTTGTATTTTCCTGCCTGGCGGGATATGGAGTAACCAGATTCCACTTTAAAGGCAAGAAAACTTTTATGGGATTTTTGCTGGTGACTCAGATGTTCCCCAGCGTTATGATGGTAGTTCCCTTCTACTCTGTTTTGACAACCTATCATATGACCAATACATTGTTCGGTCTGATCATTGTCTATGCAGCGACCAATATCGCATTCAGTACCTGGATGATGACCTCTTATTTCAAAACGATTCCAGTGGAATTGGATGAGGCAGCCAGGGTAGATGGTGCAAATAGTTTTACGATATTCCGAAAAATTGTGCTTCCGCTGACTGTTCCTGGAATTGCAGCAGTAGCGATCTTTGTTCTCATCAACGGATGGAATGAATATATGTTTTCCTCTGTTCTGGTATCCAAGGATTCTATGAAGACATTGACGGTAGGTATCGTTGCCCTGAATACCCAGAATCAGGTGCACTGGAATGATATGATGGCGGCATCTACCATGTCCTGCCTGCCGCTGTTGATCCTGTTCCTTTGCTTCCAGAGATACTTCATTGCCGGAATGACCAGCGGAGCAGTAAAAAATTAATGACGGGAGAAGCGAGAAAATGAACGATATTACAATCAGAGACATCAAAGTATTTGTAACAGCCCCACACGATATCAATCTGGTGGTGGTGAAGGTGGAGACCTCAGAGCCGGAACTCTATGGTCTGGGCTGCGCAACGTTTACCTGGAGATACAAAGCAGTGGTGACCGCCATCGAGGAATATCTGGCTCCCATGCTGAAAGGGAGATCCGTACATAATGTGGAGGATCTCTGGCAGACCATGAAAGGCAGTTCCTACTGGAGAAACGGTCCGGTGCTGAACAACGCTATTTCAGGTGTGGATGAGGCCTTGTGGGATATAAAAGGAAAACTTTGCAACATGCCTTTGTACAGCCTGTTCGGCGGAAAGTGCCGGGAGGGAATCGCAGTTTACCGCCATGCGGACGGAAACAGCGTGGAAGAAGTGGAAGAACGGATCCGGGAGTTTATGGAACAGGGATTCCGCTATATCCGATGCCACATGGGAACCTATGGGGGAAATTTTGACGGAACTATCCAGCACATGGTACATCCAAAAGGAGCTCCGGATGGTGCCTATTATTCTCCCAGAGTTTATATGCAGAGCGTTGTGAAACTTTTTGAACGTATCCGTACAGACATCGGTTGGGATTTGGAAATCATGCACGATGTCCATGAACGCCTCTCACTGGCAGATACTTTGGACTTTGCAAAGGAGATGGAAGCCTTCAAACTGTTTTTCCTGGAGGATTCTCTGTCACCAGCCCAGGTACAGTATTTTGAGAAACTTCGCAACCAGACTTCGGTTCCGCTGGCAATGGGTGAGCTTTTTGTGCATCCTCTAGAGTGGAGAACGGTGGTACAGAATCAGTGGATTGATTTTATCCGCTGCCATCTCAGTGACATCGGAGGATTGACTCCTGCCAGAAAACTGGCAGCTTTCTGCGAAGCTTATCAGGTGCGGACCGCGTGGCATGGTCCCAATGACCTGTCACCCATCGGTATGGCAGCACAGATGCATCTGGATCTGGCGGTACCGAATTTCGGTATTCAGGAATTTGCAGGCTTTAACGATGCAGAAGAGGAAGTTTTCCCAGGATGTCCAAAGCTGGAAAATGGATATGCTTATTTAAATGATGCACCAGGTATTGGTGTGGATTTTGATGAAGAAGCGGCAAAGAAATATCCGCCTACGGACAAAATGGATTTTAGCTGGCTGTTTAGCAGACTGCCAGACGGCACAGCGGTAAGACCGTAAAAACGGTCGCCTGAAACCATGTGAATATAGAACGGGCAGCCTTGCTTCCTGTCAGCAGCCAGCCAAGCGGACATCGTCCAGTGTGCAATGCGGCCAGAGAAGAGGGGGTTGCTCGTTTTACAGACTTTATAGAGAAAGAAGGAGAACAATGGGTATACAGGAGAAAATGAAACAGCTTCATATCACACTTCCCGAGCCACCAGCAAAAGGCGGCGTTTATGCAAGTGTAAAAGAATTATCGGAGGGATTATATTATATTTCCGGCTGCGGCGGATATTTTGGAACGGAAGGTCCGGCTGGAAAGGTGGGAAGCGACTTGACGGTGGAGGAAGGACAGGAAGCGGCCAAAAGGGCGATGCTGAATTTCCTTTCCGTAGTCAATGCCAACTTAGGCGGTCTTGACAGAATAGAATCCTTTGTAAAGGTTTTGGTATTCGTGGCATGCGCCCCCGATTTTTATGATCAGCCTAAGGTTGCCAATGGAGCTACTCAGCTTCTGGTAGATATATTTGGGGAAGAGATCGGAGCACCGTCGAGATCCGCCATTGGGGCACCCTGCCTTCCAGGGAACACGCCGGTAGAAATCGAAGGAATCGTCAGAGTACGTCGTTAAGCGGTTTGGGAGAACGAAACGATCTTACGAAGATCAGAGAAATAAAAAAGAAGGTGAAAGGTATGGATGTTATAATTAGTGGTGGAACGATTGTAGATGGAACAGGAAATAAGCCCTACAAAGCGGATATCGGAATTGAACGAGATAGGATCGCAGCGATCGGAAATCTTGGGAATATCAAAGCAAGGAAGATTGTGGATGCCAAAGGACTTACCATCACACCGGGATTTATCGACGGGCATACCCACTCAGAATTAAGCCTTATGAAAAACAGACAGCATCCCAATGCGGTCTATCAGGGGATTTCCACCATTGTGACAGGGCAGTGCGGGCTGGGCTTTGCACCCATAAAGGATGACCAGTTTGCAGGATCCATCCGGATGAACTCCGGCATTTTCGGGGATTACCGCCATTACTTCCGCCATTGGAACAGTTTTGGGGAATTTTTGCATCTTTTGGGAGGTTCTGCAGTCAATGCGGCAGCGAACGTGTCCCACAACGCCATCCGCCAGTTTGCTTTAGGTTTTCGCGACGAACCGTTGACAGGCAGGGCACTGGAAACCGCAAAAGAAGCGCTTCGGGCGGCTATGGAGGAAGGAGCCGTCGGGTTTTCGGTAGGTCTCTCCTATTATCCGGGAGGATACAGCGATACCGAGGAGCTGATCGAACTTTGCAAGGTGGTAAAGGAGTACGACGGGCTGTTCTGCGTGCATTTACGATTGGACGACGGGCAGGTGCCATATACACCGGTGGAAGAGATTGCCAAGGTTGTGGAGGCTACCGGCGTACGCTTGAATATGCTCCACTACCGAACAGGAGGAATGGAGGACATCCAGAAGCTGTTTGCTCCGTTCCGGAAACTGGAGGAAGCGGGAGCAGATATCCATTATGAATATTATCCCTATCTGGTGGGAGCCGGATTGGTACTGGCGTTCCTTCCGGGTTGGGCTCAGGAGGGCGGTTATGAAGCCATTATGGAGAGGCTGGATTCCATAGATCTTAGGGAAAAGCTCCTCAGCGACATGAGAAAACGCCATCCGTATTTCTTTGAACCGGGGCAGACAGCAAGGATCATTTTGACCAAGGATCCATACAGCAAGGATCTTGGAAGAACCTTTCAGGAGATTGCAGCAGAACGGGGAGAGAGCTTTGAGGAAACCGTCTTACGCCTTTTAAAGGAGAACGATCTGGAAATCGGGTTTGCAGGCGTTGAGAACCAGACAGAGGAATTGAAGGAAAAACTGTATGACGATCAATACAAGCTGTTCCTGGACAAACGTTACAGCATCGGAAGCGATACCATACCGGCGGGAATGCTCTGCCATCCCAGAGGGTTTGGCTCTTTTGCCAGGATCATCGCCCAAATGAGGGATCGAAACGTTCCTGTGGAACAGATTGTCCAGAAGCTGACATCCCTTCCGGCACAACTTTATCACTTGAAGGACCGGGGGATCCTGAAAGAAGGAATGAAAGCGGACATCTGTCTGATGGATTACGAACAAGTGAGAGATACGGCGGATTTTGAACATTCCAGAAGGCAGGCAGATGGAATCATAAGCCTGTATGTAAACGGGCTTCCGGTTATGGAAGACCGTCAGATAACAGGGATCTTGCCAGGGCAGAGCCTGGAAAGAGGATATTAAGATCCGGACGACAGGGAGTGATACAATGGACTTTTATGAGAAAATGAATGTGGAACCGCTGATCAATGCAAGCGAGACGTATACCAATCTGGGAGGTTCCCTGATGGATGAGCGGGTTCTTCAGGCAATGCGTGAGGCTGGGAACCATTTTGTGGATATGGGAAAGCTTTTGGATCAGGTCTGCAGCCGGGCGGCCAAGCTTTCGGGCAACGAGGGCGCTTTTGTGACCACCGGTGCGGCAGGAGGAGTGATCTTGTCTGCTGCGGCATGTATCTGCGGCAAGGATGAGGAGCTGCTGGATCGGATCCCCCATCTGAAGGATGTGGTTCGAAAGGAAATCCTGGTTTTTGATGGAGAATTTCTGGATCTGATTCCTTACTGGAAGCTGATTGGCCTTACCGGAGCGGTGATCAGAAAAGTAGAACCGACCGTGGAAGCGATGCTTCAGGCAGTAGATGAACGCACGGCGGCGGTCTTTCTGTTCCCGGCGACGCTGTATGAAAAAGGAATTCCAACCTGCGAGGAGATCATACCGAAGCTTAAGGAAAAGGGAGTGACCGTAGTCGTAGACGCTGCGGCACAGCTTCCCCCTCCGTCTAATCTCTGGTATTATACGAAGGAGCTTGGCGCGGATCTTGTCATCTTCAGCGGCGGCAAACATATCAGAGGTCCCCAGTGCACAGGGCTGATCGCAGGCAGAAGGGATCTGACCGAGAGCTGCCGGATGGCTGCGAGCCCGAATCCCAGGATCGGCAGGGCATTTAAGACCGGCAAGGAAGAGCTTGCCGGATTTATCACCGCGCTGGAATTGTTTGTCAATGAGGATCCAAAGAAACGCTTCGCACAGCAGGAATCCATGCTCCAAAGGATGCAGCAGATACTCAAGAGAACCGATGGCGTGAAGACAGAGCTGATCCGGGAAGGAAGGCTTGGAACCTATCAGCCGCTGCTTCTGGTGACATTGCCGGATGGTATGACCGCTGAAGCCTGCAACCGTTTCACCAGGGCATCTAAACCGGCAATCGACGTAGGCGTATACGGACCGGAATTCGGTATGCCAGAGAATCTGATTTTCCTCAATGCCTATAATCTGAAAGAAGGAGAAGATCAGATTGTGGCAGAGACGGTGAGCCGTTTTGTAGAGGAAAGCTATAAGACAAAGAGCAGTGAGGCATAAAATCTGGGGAAAAGTAAAAGATAGAAGGGGCTGTCGGTTAATACCAATTTTTAGCCCCTGGCATGCAGGGAAGATACAATCCCTGAAAATTCGGGCTTCTTTAAGGCCTGAATTTTTCAGCGGACTGCCTCTTCCTTTTTATTCCCCTTATTT
>DVFT01000115.1 GCA_018713105.1 Candidatus Limivivens merdigallinarum
ATTCATAAGGGGATCCTCCTTTTGTAAACTTCTTTTTAATATATAATATACCAATGTAACTACATAAGTATATATCTAATTTTAAATAACGAATAAATTTGTGCAAAATATATAAAAAACGATAAATGAAACGCTATGAAAACGACAAACTTGCATAAAAATATTGACAATCCTACAGAAAAGTAATAAGATCGAATCAACGAAACAAAAACGATTTCATCAAATTTGGAGTAAAGCTATGAGAGCTATTCGACTAAAATGTAATGGGAAATATCACCCCTGTTATGTTTCTAAAACAGGAATATGGTTCCAGTGGAACATGACTTGTGAAAAGAATGGAGACTGCCAGAGCGCCTATCAGCTTCGGGTGAAAAAAGAAGGACAGCCCATATGGGACAGCGGCAGGATAGA
The DNA here is from genome assembly GCA_018713105.1 of Candidatus Limivivens merdigallinarum. Lineage (GTDB taxonomy): Bacteria > Bacillota > Clostridia > Lachnospirales > Lachnospiraceae > Limivivens > Limivivens merdigallinarum. The sequence continues at coordinate 412 of DVFT01000115.1, forward strand.
ATCCGAAGAGTGTACCTACCAGAGCTATCAGGGACCAGAGCTTGAAAGCGCAGCAAAATACTGCTGGGAAGTCAAGCTTTGGGACAAGGAAGGCAAGGAAGGGCCGTGGAGTGAAGAAAGCTGCTTTATCACTGGGCTGGAACCGTCAGATTGGGAAAGCCAGTGGATTGGATATGATAAGGTGATCGGGAAAGCATTCCAGCCGGACGCGCCGTTTTACTGCGCAGATGATTTCCTGGAAGGGGAAAACCAGTATTACCTGCCTCCGGCGCCTTATCTGAGAAAAGAACTGTCCCTTGGAGGGGAAATCAAAGAAGCCATCCTGTATCTCTCTGCCTTTGGGATTGCGGATTGTTATCTCAACGGGAGACGGGCGAATGAGGAGTATTTTTCCACGGGTCTTTCCGATTATCCCAAAACCGTTTACTACCGTGCCTATCCGGTAAAGGATTTCTTAAAAAAGGGCACAAACGCGGTAGCAGTGGTGTTGGCGGACGGCTGGTATGCCGGATATACAGGCTTGACAAACCGGGAATGGTACGGCCATTTGCCCAGGGTCAGGCTGCAGCTTGTGGTTGAATATGGAAATGGGATCCGGGAAAGGTTTGTATCGGATGGCAGTTGGAGGGCAAGCTACGGGAAGATCCGTGAAGCAGACCTTCTCCAGGGGGAGGCCTGGGACCAGAGGAAAGAGCCCAAAGGCTGGAAACAGGCGGGATTCGATGATTCTGCTTGGGATCCGGTAGACTGCGGGGCAGAATATCCCCTTGTCCCGGAAGCCTATCCCGGGTTGCCGGTGGAAGAACACGGCCGCCAATCCCCGCAATGGATGCGTAAGACAGGCGCTGGCAGCATGCTCGTATCGTTCAAAAACTATGTCTGTGGAATCCTTAAGGTGGCAGTATCAGGAGAAAGGGGAAGCAGGATTTCCATCCGCTATGCGGAAGACCTGAATCCAGATGGCAGCCTGTGGCTTTCCGGGAACCGGTCAGCCAGATGCCAGGATACCTTTATCCTGTCGGGGGAGGGAACCGAACGTTTTTGTCCGAGATTTACCTACCATGGTTTCCGCTATGCGGAAATTACAGTATCGGGAACGGCCAAGATCGAGGAAATCGAGGCGGTATCTTTGGGAACCAGGTTGGAAGAGCCTTCATACTTCCATTGCTCGGACGATACGCTGAATCTGGTGTTTGACATGGTGCGGGCGACAGAAAAAGCCAATCTTTTGGAAATTCCCACGGACTGTACTGCCAGGGATGAGCGGCTCGGATGGGGGATGGAAGGAGATCATTTCCTGTATGCCATGACCCGGTTCCATAACCTCTATCCGGTGATCAGGAAGTGGCTTCGGGATATTTTCGACGGCCAAAAAGGGGACGGGGGACTGGAAGCCATCGCGCCGCCCCTCCGGATGAAGGATGTGGAACAATACGTAGGCGACCTTCAGTCAAACCATGGTGTACGCATGGTATATGCCTTGTACCGTTTTTACGGAGACCGGAATACCGTCAGGGAATATTTTGAACCGTTGAATCGGTACTTTGATTTCCTGGAACGAAACAGCGACCGGGGAATCCGGATTGCCACCAGCGGGGACTGGCTGGGAATCTGGGAGGAGAGCGGCCATTCGGATTTCAACCATGGCTACGGAGAATGTAAGCCTTCCATCATCGGAACCGCCCATTATGGGATAGCGGTCTTGATGATGCAGGAGCTAGCGGAGGCAATCGGGGAAACCAAAGCCGCAGAAAACTACCGGATGCGGTATCAAAAGATCCGAAAAATGTTCCGCCTGAATTTTATCCAGAGAAACAAAAGCCTGCGCCAGGGAAAACAGGCGGAATATCTCCTGACGCTGGCAGCCGGTTTCTTCAATGAGGATGAGACAGAAGCGGCAGTGAACCATCTGAAAGCAATGATGACAAAAGACGGCTATCCCAGGTGGTTTGGCGGGACGCCTTCCACCCCCTATCTTTTGGATACCCTGGATCGGTACGGAGAGCGGGAATTAGCGATAGAATTTCTGCGCTCAAGAAAATATCCGAGTATTGGATATATGGCGGAAAAAGGGTTTGATACTATCTGGGAACGGTGGGACGCGATCTTTAAAGACGGTTCCCGCCACCCGCAGGTCATGAACGCTTTAAGCCATATTGGATTTACTACCGTTGGCAGTTATTTGATAGATGGGGTTGCAGGTATTCAATGCCTTAAGCCTGGCTATAAAAAGATACTCATTCACCCGGGAATCAGCAAGGCTCTCACTTGCTGCGAAGCGAGCTACCAGAGCTTGTACGGGGAGATTTCTGTAAGCTGGAAGTGGGAAGGAGGGATATTTTACATCAGCTTTGCCATCCCCGCAAATACGACAGCCATGGTCGCAATGCCTTGTAACGGCAACACAGATCCGATTGTGGAATATGGAATGCCGAGGAATCCAAAACGGAAAGGCAGCCGTGTGATGATGGAGGCCGAATCTGGAAAATATAGGATGCACGCCAGATATGATTTATAAGGTAAAATGAAAAGAAAAAGAAAGTGAGGA
>DVFT01000116.1 GCA_018713105.1 Candidatus Limivivens merdigallinarum
GGTGGTAAACAGTACAAAGTAGCCGAAGGCGATATCATTAGAGTGGAAAAGCTTGGTGTAGAAGCAGGCGAGACCGTAACTTTTGACAATGTCCTTGCAGTGAGCAACGACGGTCTGAAGGTTGGCGATGATGTAAAAGGCGCTACCGTAACTGCCAGCGTTGTAAAGAATGGCAAGGCTAAGAAAGTCATTGTTTACAAATATAAACCCAAGACTGGCTATCACAAGAAGAACGGCCACAGACAGCAGTACACTCAGGTTAAGATTGAGAAAATCAACGGTTAATTCCGATGATTACCTTAACTGTGTATAAGCGTCAGAATCAGTATCAGGGCTTTGCGAGCAAAGGGCATGCAGGGTTTGCTGAAGAAGGAGAGGATATCATTTGTGCGGGTGTTTCCGCCTTGACTGTAAATGCCGTCAACTCCATTGAGCAATTTACCGGCGATGCGTTTGCCGTCCGTCAGGATGAAGGCTTTCTGGAACTGATGCTAGAGGGTGCTCCCTCCAGGGAGACGACCTTGCTTCTGGATTCTATGGTGCTTGGCATCCAGAGTATCCAGGAAACTTATGGTAATGAATATATTCAGATTGTACTCAAGGAGGTGTAACTTATGTTGAACATGAACCTTCAAATTTTCGCTCATAAAAAAGGTGTTGGTTCTACAAAGAACGGCAGGGACTCCGAATCCAAGAGACTTGGCGCCAAGAGAGCGGACGGACAGTTTGTGAAGGCAGGAAACATTCTTTACAGACAGAGAGGCACGAAGATTCATCCGGGCGTAAACGTTGGACGTGGCGGTGACGACACTCTGTTCGCACTGGTTGACGGTGTTGTTCGTTTTGAAAGAAAAGGCAGAGACAAGAAACAGGTTTCTATCGTTCCTGTAGCAGAATAATAGGTGACACTGTAGGGCTTCAAATCACACTTGGTTTGGAGCCTCGTTTTGTATAAAGGAGAATTGAATGTTTGCAGACAGAGCAAAAATTTTTATCCGTTCTGGAAAAGGCGGAGACGGTCATGTGAGCTTCCGCAGGGAGCTGTATGTTCCCAACGGAGGTCCGGACGGAGGCGACGGCGGGAAAGGCGGTGACGTCATTTTTGTCGTGGATGAGGGGCTGAACAATCTCTCAGACTACCGTCACAGGGGCAAATTCTGTGCAGAGCCGGGAGAGGAAGGCGGCAAGAGGCGCTGTCACGGAGCGAACGGAAAAGACCTGATCCTGAAGGTTCCCGAAGGAACGGTGATCCGGGAGGCGGAAACCGGAAAAGTCATTGCCGATATGTCCGGTGAAAACCGCCGTCAGGTGATCCTGAAGGGTGGACGGGGAGGCTTAGGAAATATGCACTTTGCCACCTCTACCATGCAGGTTCCCAAATACGCCCAGCCCGGGCAGAACGCCCAGGAGCTGTGGGTGAACCTGGAGCTCAAAGTGATCGCTGACGTGGGTCTGATCGGGTTCCCGAATGTGGGAAAATCCACGCTTCTGTCCAGGGTAACCAATGCCCGCCCCAAGATTGCTAACTATCATTTTACCACATTGAGTCCCATGCAGGGCGTTGTGGACCTGGGAGAGGGCAGGGGATTTGTCATGGCTGACATTCCCGGGCTGATTGAAGGAGCTTCTGAGGGTGTGGGGCTTGGACACGAATTTCTGCGCCATGTAGAGCGCACCAAGGTCCTGCTCCATGTAGTAGACGCCGCCTCCACCGAGGGCAGAGATCCCATCGAGGACATTTACAAGATCAACCAGGAACTGAAAAATTACAGCGAGGAGCTGGCAAGCCGTCCGCAGATTATCGCCGCCAACAAGACCGATGCGATCTATGCAGAGGATGAAGATCCGGTAGCGCGCATCCGGGAGGAATTCGAGCCTCAGGGATACAAGGTATTTTCCATCTCTGCTGTCAGCGGTAAGGGGCTTAAGGAGCTTCTCTACTACATCCGCGAAGTTCTGGATACTCTTCCGGAGGAGCCGGTCATCTTCGAACAGGAATATGATCCCAGTGAATTCCTGCTGGATGAGAAGCTTCCCTATACGGTGGAGAAGGAGGACGACCACACTTACGTGGTGGAGGGTCCCAAGATCGAGAAAATGCTTGGCTACACGAACCTGGATTCCGAAAAGGGCTTCCTGTTTTTCCAGAAATTCCTGAAGGATACTGGTATTTTGGAAGAGCTTGAGAAAGCCGGCATTGAAGAAGGCGATACCGTCCGTATGTACGGTTTGCAGTTTGATTATTACAAGTAATGACAAGGAGAGAACTATGACAAGCAAACAGCGTTCCTACTTAAAGGGATTGGCGATGACCATAGATCCGATCTTTCAGATCGGGAAAAGCAGCCTCACCCCCGAGAATACCAAGGCAATCGGGGAGGCTTTGGAGGCAAGGGAGCTGATCAAGATCAGCGTCCTGCAGAACTGCCTGGATGATCCGAATGAGATCGCACAGGTGGTGGCAGAGCGAACCCATTCCCAGGTAGTGCAGGTGATCGGGAAGAAGATCATCCTCTACAAAGAAGGGAAAAAAGAAAAGAAAAAGATTATTCTTCCATAGGAGGGAGCAGATGGACAGCCGACGCAAGAAAAAAGGAATTATGGGAGGAACCTTTGATCCCATCCATATCGGACATCTGATCCTGGGTGAAAACGCCTGCCTGCAGTTCGGTCTGGACAGCGTGCTTTTCATGCCCTGCGGGAACCCTCCTCACAAACAGGACCGCGAAGGCCGCGCCACCACACAGCAGCGCATCGAGATGGTACGCTTGGCGATCGCTGACAACCCTCATTTCGAGCTTTCCCTGGTGGAGACCCATGACCAAGGGTACAGCTACACCAAGGAGACACTGAAAAAACTGACCACAGAACACCCGGATACGGACTATTACTTTATCATGGGAGCAGATTCCCTGTTTCACTTTGAACATTGGAGAGGACCGGAGGAAATCTGCCGTCTGGCAACGCTGGTGGTGGCAGTCCGGAACCATCTTCCCGCCAAGAAGCTGGATCAGCAGATTGCCTATATCCGCGAGAAGTTCCATGCCAGAATCGAGAAGCTGGATACTCCCAATATTGATATTTCCTCTGAAACGATCCGGCAGTGGATCCAGGAAGGAAAGTCACTGCGGTATTATGTCCGGGACAATGTGATTTCTTATATAGAACAGGAGCATCTGTACCGCCAGATCGGGACAGAACCGTTGTCCTGAACAACACAAAGGAAAAGAGGTTTTGCGGGATGGAAAACATCAATGTAAAAAAGATGCAGGACCGTTTGGAGAAATATCTGGAACACGACCGTTTTCTGCACACCCAGGGCGTCATGTATACTGCCACGTCACTGGCAATGTGCCATGGCTGTGATATCCAGAAGGCCATGATTGCCGGACTGCTGCACGACTGCGCCAAATGTATTCCGACTTCCAAGAAGCTGAAGCTCTGCAAAAAGCATGGAATTGAGCTTTCCAGTTTTGAGATGAAGAATGAGTCCCTTCTCCACGCAAAAGTGGGCGTTTATATTGCAAAAAAGAAATATAATATTACGGACAAGGAGATCCTGGGCGCCATCCGCTATCATACCACCGGAAAACCGGACATGACGCAGCTGGAAAAAATCATTTACATTGCGGATTATATTGAGCCCGGACGCTTCAAGGCAGTCAATCTGCCGCTGATCCGCAAAACGGCATTCCAGGATCTGGACGAGACCATGTATCTCATTTTGAGGGATACGCTCAGTTATCTGAACGGCACATCCAATACCTTGGATGATATGACCGAAAAGGCATATGAGTATTACAGGAAACTTCATCAACAACGAAAAGGAGGAACAAAGGTATGACAGATTCCAAACAACTGGCAAAGACTGCCTACGATGCCCTGGCGGACAAAAAAGCGGAGGATATCAAAGTCCTGGGCATTTCTGAGATCACAGTCCTGGCAGACTATTTTATCATCGCCGGAGGAACCAACCGCAACCAGGTACAGGCTATGGCTGACAATGTGGAGGAGATGATCGGAAAAACCTTCGGAATTTCCCCAAAACACATCGAAGGCTATCAGAACGCCAACTGGATCCTGATGGACTATGGCGATATCGTGGTTCACTTATTTGACCGTGAGAATCGGCTCTTTTACGATCTCGAAAAGGTGTGGGGCGACGGAAAGATTGTGTCTGTTG
>DVFT01000015.1 GCA_018713105.1 Candidatus Limivivens merdigallinarum
ATATAACAGATTATAACTATTGTCAACTGTTATATAGTGTTTGCTGAAAATTTTTGCCAGGTTTTTTGAATCCATCAAACATCGAGCCCTGCATCCACACCTGCATGGATATTTGACCGATTTTTTCTGCCAAAAACCCTTCCTGGAAAAACGCCTATTTCGGAAAGAAGTTTTTCTGGGAAGGGCTTTGTTTTTTTCTATAGATTTCTTTTCTATGGATTTCTCTATGGATTCCTTTTCTATGACCTTGTTTCTTTTGGGGGGCTTATCCCATTGACACTACTTCATATCCGGCATCCACCACCGCTTTTTTCAGAGTTTCCGGATCCACGCCTTCTGCAGCCTCAATATACGCTGCTTTGTCTTCCAGGCTTACCTCTGCCTTGACTCCGCTGATTCCATTCAGCGCCTTCGTTACAGCTGCCTGGCAGTGCGGGCACATCATTCCTTCGATTTTCATTGTGATCATGTTCGTTTCCTCCTGTTTTTCTGGTATGATTTTTTTCGGTTTCTCTATGGCGGCTTCTTCTGCGGTCTTTTTTTCCACATGGAAGAAGCGCAGACGCAGTGCATTCATCACTACGAAGAAACTGCTAAGGCTCATGGCTGCTGCCCCGAACATGGGGCTTAATTTCCAGCCGAACGCATGGTAAAAGACTCCGGCAGCCAGCGGAATCCCGCAGGCATTGTAGAAGAATGCCCAGAAGAGATTTTCCTTGATGTTGCGGATCACGGCCTTGCTAAGCCCGATCGCCGTCACCACGTCCAAAAGGTCATTCTTCATCAAAACCACATCGGCGCTCTCAATCGCCACATCCGTCCCGGCGCCGATGGCGATTCCCACATCCGCCCGCGCCAGTGCAGGCGCGTCGTTCATGCCGTCTCCCACCATCGCCACCGTCTTTCCGCTCTCCTGGAGCTTTGCCACTTCCTTTTCCTTATCCTGGGGCAGGACTTCCGCGATCACGGTATCAATGCCAAGCTGTCTCTGGATGGCTTTTGCCGTCCTTGCGTTGTCGCCGGTGAGCATGATGACTTCGATTCCCAGCTTTTTCAATTCCCGGATCGCTCTGGCGCTGGTGGGCTTCACCACATCCGCCGCGCCGATGATTCCCACAACGGCCGTTTCGTCGGCAAACAGCAGCGGGGTCTTCCCCTCCTCGGCAAGCCGGTTCATCGTTTCCTCTGCTCCCTGGCAATGGATACCATTCTCCTGCATCAGCTTCAGATTCCCGGCGTAATAGAGCTTACCGTCTATATTTGCCCGGATTCCTCTACCCGGAATCGCCTCAAAATCTTGGGTGGGCAAAAGCTTCGTTCCCTCTGCTCTCGCTTTCTCCATAATGGCTTCGGCCAGCGGATGTTCGCTCTTTGCCTCCAGGGAGGCTGCGATGGAAAGGAGCTCCTTTTGGCTTAGCTGATCGCTGATCATATCCGTCACCTCAGGCTTTCCCTGGGTGATGGTACCCGTTTTGTCCAGAACCACGCTCTGGATGCTGTGGGTGATCTCCAGCGCCTCCCCGGATTTGATCAGGATCCCGTTCTCAGCGCCCTTCCCGGTTCCCACCATAATGGCAACGGGAGTGGCCAGCCCCAATGCGCAGGGGCAGGAGATGACCAGCACGCAGATCGCACAGGACAGCGCAAACTCGAAGCCCGCCCCGGCCAGAATCCAGGCGATGGCCGTGATCAGGGCAATTCCCATGACAATAGGTACAAAGACGCCGGCGATTTTATCCGCGATCTTGGCGATGGGCGCTTTGCTGGAGCTGGCGTCCTCCACCAGGCGGATGATCTGGGAAAAGGTCGTGTCGTCCCCCACCTTCACGGCTTTGACACGCACGAAGCCTGCCTTGTTCATGGTGGCCGCGATGACGGAATCGCCCGGCTGCTTCTCCACCGGGATGCTCTCTCCGGTGATGGCTGCCTCGTCAATACTGGTATTTCCATCCAGGATCACGCCGTCCACAGGCACGCTGACGCCGGGTTTTATGAGAACAATATCCCCCACTGCCACCTGTTCCACGGGAATCTCCACTTCCCTGCCTTCCCGTTCCACCACCGCTGTCTTTGGAGCCAGATCCATCAATTTGTTGATGGCCTCGCTGGTTTTCCCTTTGGAACGGGCTTCCAGATATTTCCCCACATTGATCAGCGCCAGGATCATGACGGCCGACTCAAAATAGAGGTCGTGCTGATAACGGTGCACCAGTTCCAAGTCCTGGACGCCCAGCCCGTATCCCATGCGGTAGATCGCAAAGATTCCATAGATCAGGGAGGCTGTGGATCCCACTGCAATCAGGGTATCCATGTTGGGGGCGCCGTGAAAGAGCGTGGAAAATCCCTTCGTATAGTATGCCCGATTGATGTAGGCAACCGGCAGACAGAGCAGAAACTGGGTCATTGCAAACCCCACCGCATTCTCTGTCCCTGCCAGGAACCCCGGCAGTGGAAGCCCCACCATGTGCCCCATGGAAACGTACATCAGCGGGATCAGAAACACAAAGGACCAGATCAGACGGCTCTTCATGTTTTTCATCTGTTTCTCGATGGGATTTTCTTTCGCCGCAGATTTTCCCGAGGCTGCCTTGGTTTCTCCCTGGACGCTTGCCCCGTATCCGGCATGTTCCACAGCCTGGATAATCGTGTCCGTTGATATCTTCGACTCATCATACTCTGCCTGCATACTGTTGGTCAGCAGATTCACACTGACGTCCGTGATGCCGTCCAGGTTTCTCACACACTTCTCCACTCTTGAGGAGCAGGCGGAACAAGTCATTCCGGTCACATCGAATTTTTGTTTCATGGATCCTCCTCTTTTCTATTTCCAACTTCATTTTAAGATTTTGCCCAGCATTGCCACCAGTTCATCGATCTTCTCATCCTTTTCCTCATCGCTGGTCGCTTCCTTTACGCAGTGTTTGAGATGAGCGCTTAAAATTTCTTTGTTTGCCTTGTTCAGGATCGCTTCTGTCGCCATCAGCTGATGGGAAATATCCATGCAGTAGCGGTCCTCCTCCACCATCTTCAAAATGCCGTCCAGCTGTCCCCGGGCTGTCTTCAGTAAACGGCTGATTTTGTCTTTTTCCGCTTTCATTTTGCCCTCCTTCGCTACCCCTCCCCAGGGGGGTATCTATGGCTATGTTATAACATATCTTTGGGAGGATTGCAAGAGGGAATTTTTATAACCGTTCCCCGCAAAATCTCCGGCAGGGGGGCTTTGTTTACGGTGCCACTTCATTGCGGTGCCGCTTTTTAATTTATCATAGACAGATTCCATCGCATTTGATATGATAATAGAATCGTTTAGTATTCCTGCATCTGGCAGTATCGTGTGGGTATATTTTACAGAATACAGAAGAAAGGCGATTGATAAAATGCAAAAAGAAAACACATCAAGCAGCGAGTTGTTTCAGCTGGATGGGAAACCTAGATTTCGGCAGGCATTTCCACAGGCAATGCAGCATGTACTTGCCATGCTGGTAGGTAACATTACTCCTCCAATGCTGATCGCAGGAACCCTTTCCCTCTCCGCAGGAGACAAGATCATGCTTACACAGGCGGCTATGATCATCGGCGGAATCACTACTCTGCTCCAACTCTATCCAATTATGGGCTTTGGCATGGGAATGCCAAGCGTTATGGGTGTTGCGTTTGCCTACATGCCGATCCTCACGATGATCGGCAATCAGTACGGGATTTCCGCCATCTTTGGCTCCCAGCTGGTGGCGGGCTTCCTCTCCATTTTCATCGGCATGTTCATGAAAAAAATACGGCGTTTTTTCCCACCCATTGTCAGCGGTACCGTAGTCTTGAGTATAGGTCTCTCCCTGTACAAGACGGCAATCACCTATATGGGCGGAGGATCCGGCGCTCAAAGTGCCGGAAACTTTGGATCCGGGCAATTCTGGATCCTTGCCATCGTCACCTTAGTGGTCACCTTGGCATGCAGTCTGTTCGGCAAAGGTTATGTCAAGGTTTCCGGTATGCTGATCGGTATCGCGGTTGGCTACATCATTGCGCTGTGCATGGGCGGTATCGTAGACTTTACCGAATTCCGTGAGGCGGGATTGATCTCCGTTCCCATTCCCTTCCATTTTGGCTTAAGTTTCCACGCTGATGCCATCGTTATGATGGTATTGATGTACGTGGTACAGGCAGTCCAGACCATTGGAGACGTCTCTTCCACCGCCATGGGCGGGTTCGGACGGGAAGCCACAGACCAGGAGTTGGGCGGCGCAATCAAAGGACAGTCCATCTGCGGTATGATCGGCGCCATCATCGGCGGTCTTCCCACCGATCCTTACAGCCAGAACGTCGGTCTGATCTGTACCACAAAGGTCGTGGCAAAGCGTGTATTCCTGATCGTTGGCGTGATTATGCTGGCTGCCGGATTTTTCCCAAAATTCGGGGCATTGATGACCACCATCCCCCAGCCCGTCTTAGGCGGAGCAACCATCACTGTATTCGCAGCTATTACGATGTCCGGTATCCAGCTCCTGGGCGAACAGCCTATGAACTACCGGAACAAAATGATCGTGGGAATTGCCCTGGCGATTGGAATCGGTATCGAAGCAGTACCGGATATCCTTCAGTTCTGCCCGCAGCTTGTGAAAAACATTCTCGGAAGCTCCCTGATGGTTTCCTTCCTGATCGTATTCTTGCTGAATATCATTGTACCAGAGGATAACTCACCGGCTTCCTGACACTCATTCACCGATCCAGACACGAATGAGGACGTAAACGTGAGCAAACGTTTACGTCCTCATTCTTTTATAGAACCTTTTTAACCGGCCAAAATGGAATCTGAAAAGAAGGCCTCGAAAAAGTATCCGTCCTTCGAATCTTCTTCCGGATCGTTTTTCAGCCATCCTTCTTCCTCATTTCGATTTACGATCTTGTAATATTGACTTCCGTCAGCCCATACCATTTCCGAAATATCAACGGTATCCCCCTGATTGACGGTAAATGCTTCCTCACCGCTGCCTGGAGAAGACTCTGTAGAAAAACTGCGGTTTGCCGTCCAATGCTCTCTGTACATGCCTTTCATATCAAGCATTGGAAATTCCTGGTCACTGAGGGAAATCGTGCCGTCTTCCGCTGCTGTCAGATATACCGGCACAGCGAAACTCCCGATACAAGGACTTTGATCTGCCCAGACCATCAAAATCGCATTCCCGCCCACACACAGCAATTTTCCTCTGGCCCAATCGGAAAATAGTTTTTCTTCCGAACCTCTCAGCTCTCCTGTAACAGAAAGACATTCCGTCAGTTCTCCATCCTGAAACGTATAGAATGCTGCCTGATTCGCATAATCAATCCCGGATTTGTCGGCAAAATAGAAGTATCCCCTTCCGTTCGCTTCCAGATAATGAAGATCCGCGCCATAACTCTCGCCAGTCTGACAGTCAATCTGCTCTTCCCCGTCTACCAGTATGTGGTAACCGGCATAGGCTGTCCCGCCTTCCTCTTGATAGCCCTCCAATCCAATTTCATGAGTCTTTCCC
>DVFT01000117.1 GCA_018713105.1 Candidatus Limivivens merdigallinarum
TACCTTCAGATACCCCGGCTCCTCCAGCACCTTATAGGTGGAAAAAAAGCTTTCTCGTCCCATCTTTGTCACCAGATTCACCTTTTGGTAGACTGCCGGCGGATAGAAAATACTCAAAAACCGCCTCACGATCAGCCCATAGATCTTCCCGGCATTTCCGTTCAGGCTGCGCAGATTCTGAAAGCCCTGCCCGGTGGGAATGATGGCATAGTGGTCGGTGATCTGCTTGTCGTTGACATAACGGGTTTTGGCTATCGTCTGATAGGCCTTGGATTCCAGGATTTCCTGGGCAAACCCCTGATATTCTGGGAGTCCCCCAATTCCTTTTATATGTTTTCCGATCTCCTTTGCCACCGCCGTGGAGAGGACACGGGCATCCGTTCTGGGATAGGTCACCAGCTTCTTTTCATAGAGCTCCTGGACGATCCGCAGAGTCTCATCCGGGCTCAGCTTTAAATAACGGGAGCATTCGTTCTGAAGCTCTGCCAGATTATAGAGGAGCGGTGGATTTTTCTTCTCCTTTTTGCGCTCGATCTTCTCTACTATTGCAGACAGCGGAGGATTCTTTGACAGATTTCCAATCAGTTCCTCCGCATCCTTTTTCTCCTGAAAGCCGTTCTCCTTGTAAAGCTTTGGGGACAGGTAATACTCAGAGCCTTCCACTGCCTTAAATTCCCCGCAAAGGCTCCTCCCCTCAAACTCCATCTCATTTAAGACACGGTAAAACGGCGTCTTGACAAACTGGCGGATTTCCCGCTCCCTTCTCACCACCATTCCCAGCACGCAGGTCATCACCCTGCCCACAGAGATCACCGTATAGTTGGTGTGAAGATAAGAAGAAATCGCATCCCCGTACATCAAAGAGAGCAGCCTGGAAAAATTAATTCCCATCAGATAGTCTTCCTTTGCCCTAAGGTATGCAGCGTGTGCCAGATTGTCATAGGCGGAGAGATCCTTGGCGGTATGAATTCCATGCAGGATCTCCTCCTCCGTCTGGGAATCGATCCAGACTCTCTTTCGTGTCTTTCCTTTCACTCCAGCCATCTGCTCTACGAGGCGGTAGATATACTCCCCCTCCCTCCCGGAGTCGGTGCAGACATAGATCACCTCCACATCCTTCCGGTTCAGAAGGCTGCTCACGATCTGAAACTGCTTTTTCACCGCCGGAATCACCTCATAGAGAAACGTTTCCGGTAAAAACGGCAGCGTGGCAAGGCTCCATCTCTTGTACTTCGGATCATAGGCTTCCGGATAGCTCATGGTCACCAGATGACCGACACACCAGGTCACAATTACCTCATCCCCTTCCAGGTAACCGTCCTTCCGGACGCCTCCCACCTTCAGGGCTTTGGCAAACTCCTGCGCCACACTTGGTTTTTCCGCAATAAACAATGATTTTGACATTCTCACAATCCTTTACTACTGTTATATGGTAACCGTTCAGCCTTGCTGAACCATGGCATTATATATTCAGCTCACGGCGCCTGAACAGAAAGATTCCAAGCCCGTAGAGCGCTGCTCCACCCACAGCCAGAAGGGGCAGCATCCAGACGAGGTGAATGCTTCCGCTAAGGATCAGCCCCACGTCAAACAGGGAAAATGGGGTCAGATATCCCAGGAAAAACAATGCGTCACTGGCTCTGCTCAGCATATAAAAGAGATAAAACAGCAGGGGAAGCAGGATTCCCAAAAGCAGGTATTGCTGATCCCTGCTGCTTATACAGGAGACCGCAAAGCAAAGACCGCTCAGGAAAAAATGCAGGCAGAAAGCCCCCACGTAGAGCAAAAAGAAGGTGGACAGTTCCATCTCCTCCGGGAACACCAGCCACACTGAGAGCCCTCCCAGCGCCGCCCCGTAAAAAAACAGGGCAAACAGGCTGACTGCCAGATAATACCCTTGCGTGATGATCAGCTTTTTCCTGCTCACAACGGTATTCAGAAGATACGCCATCGTGCCCTTTTTCACCAGCCGTTCCACCAGCCTCCTTGCCAGCACGATCTCATAGATCAGCGGAAGCGCCAAAAATAAAAAGCCAAACAAATACGCGCTCAAAAATCCCGTCATGGAGTTCTCCACGACCTGGATTCCCAAAGCGCCCTGGACGGCTTCAGGCAGGGATGCCGCCAGTGCCCTGAGGTGCTCTTCCAGGGAAGGATCATACATTCCCACCATGAGCAGGGTGAACACCGTCAGAATGCCGGCAGACAAAAGCCACAGCCGGTCATTTTCCTTGAAATTTTTCTTCAGTAAGGGCAAACTAAGCACGATAACTTCCTCCGTAGTAATGTACCAGAATCTCTTCCAGCCTTTGGGGATACGCCGCGAATTCCGCTACTTCGTAATCTGCCAGCCGTTCCACCAGGGGCTTTAGGGCCCCTGTCACACAGACGATCACATGGTTTCCAAAAATCTCCCTCACCTCCTCTTCGTCCTTGGCAAACCGGAGCGCCTCCCGTTCCGACTGGAAGGTAATCTGATAAGCAGAACGCTTGATATCCCGGATCGAGGAAAGGGACGCAACCGCGATCATCGTTCCGTTTCTTAAAATGCCAGCCCTATCGCAGGCTGCATCAATTACTTCAAACACAGGCGATGCCAAAAGGATGGTCTTTCCCGCCTCCTTCTCTTCCCTGAGAAGTTTCAGAAACTGCTGCTGCATCAAAAGATCCAGCCCTCTTGCAGGCTCGTCCAACAGGAGAAGTTTCGGATCGTGCATAAATGCGGTCACAATCTTCAGCCGCTGCCGTCCGCTCCTGGACATTTCAGAGATCCGAACCTCTGGCTGAATGGAAAAATGCCGGCACAGCCGCATTGCTTTCTCCACACTCCGCATGGAACGCATTTTCGCCATCATGCGCAGAAACTGCATCCCTGTCATCTCCTCCGGAAGTTCCCCCCTTGCCGGCAGGTATCCCGCAATCCTCTGGACAAACTCCGGATTCTGGATCCCATCCTTTCCACTCACCTTTATGGTGCCGTAGCCCGGATGGAGAAATCCCATGACAGCACGCATGACCGTCGTCTTTCCAGCTCCTTTCGGTCCCACAAGTCCAAAGATCTCTCCTTTTCCCACCTCAAAGGAAATATCATAAATTCCTTTCCCATTCCCATAATTCTTGGTTAAATGCCTCACTTGTATCATATCGGGAAATTCGTCCCTTCCATTTTTTCTTAAGAATGATCCTCTATCATCTCGTTCCATTGTAGCGGATTCCCCATTAAATTACAAGCATTACCTTGGATTGCTATAAAAAGGAGATACCGCTTCCGCAATATCTCCTCCGTAACCTTCTGTCACTTATTTTGCCTGGATATATCCCTTTGCCTTTAAGGTCTCCGCACAGAGAACGGCGCCGCCTGCCGCACCGCGGACGGTGTTGTGGGAAAGACCGATAAATTTGTAATCATATACGGTATCCTCGCGGAGACGCCCCACTGAGATTCCCATACCATTTTCATAATCCACATCCAGTTTCACCTGGGGACGGTTCTCCTCCTCCATATACTGGATAAACTGCTTCGGTGCGCTGGGAAGCTGAAGCTCCTGGGGCAGCCCTTTGAACTTCACCAAACGGTCGATCAGCTCTTCCTTGGAAGGTTTCTTTCTGAATTTCACAAAGACAGCTGCCGTATGGCCATTGAGAACCGGCACACGGATGCACTGGCAGGTGATCACCGGTGATTCCGCCGGAACGATCACTCCGTTTTCGATCCTGCCCCAAAGCCTTAACGGCTCCTTCTCGCTCTTCTCTTCCTCGCCGCCGATGTAGGGGATGATATTTTCCACCATCTCCGGCCAGTCCTTGAAGGTCTTTCCAGCGCCTGAGATTGCCTGGTAGGTGGTAGCCACCACCTCGTAAGGTTCGAACTCCTTCCATGCGGTCAGAACCGGAGCATAGCTCTGGATGGAACAGTTCGGCTTCACAGCGATGAAGCCCTTCTCGGTACCGAGACGCTTCTTCTGGAATTCGATCACGTCAAAGTGCTCCGGGTTAATTTCCGGTACCACCATAGGGACGTCCGGCGTCCAGCGGTGGGCGCTGTTGTTGGATACCACCGGGGTTTCTGTCTTTGCATAGGCTTCCTCGATGGCTTTAATCTCTTCCTTTGACATATCCACTGCCGAGAATACAAAGTCCACGGTAGATGCTACGTTCTCTACCTCGTTGACATTCATGACAACCAGCTTCTTTACCTGCTCCGGCATCGGAGTATCCATCTTCCATCGGCCGCCCACTGCCTCCTCATAGGTTTTTCCTGCACTTCTCGGGCTTGCTGCCACCGTCACCACCTCAAACCAGGGATGATTCTCCAGAAGGGAAATAAAACGCTGGCCTACCATTCCAGTAGCGCCCAAGATACCAACTCTCAATTTCTGACTCATTCTTCATTCTCCTCACACGTTGTACGCCTCTGTATTTGTCTTTCTATTGCGCACATTTGTTTTTCTGTTATGCATCATAAACTATTTCCTGCAAAAAATCAAGTATTTTTATGTATTTTTTTCGATGCTAGTACAGTAAAAAATAAATGACTAGCTATATCACGCAGAATGATTTCTTCATAT
>DVFT01000016.1 GCA_018713105.1 Candidatus Limivivens merdigallinarum
TTTTCTAAAAATAGCATTCCCGCATAAAAACGAGACGAAAAGACGCTGTCCGCATCTTTCTGACAGCGCCTTTTTGCCATTCACTCAGTTTTTTGTTCTTATCTCATGCCTGGGAACATATCAAAGAAATATCCTTCACTGTAATCATCATACCCGTAGTTTCCATATCCATAATTGTCAGAGCCGGAATCATATCCTTCATTCTCAGTAGTCGGCGTCTCCGTCCCGGACGTTTCTGCTTCCTCGGTTTCATCCTGCGGCTTCTGATCCAGAGTTACGGTGATCTCCTGCTCTTCATATTCGCCGTTGTTGGATCTCATGATTGTCAGGGTCGGCTGATCCCCTTCCGCATAATATTCCATCCTTGTCAGCAGGTCATCGCTGGAAGTAATGATCACACCGTCGATCTTGGTGATAATATCGCCCCTCTTCAGACCAGCCGTTTCTGCTGCGGAACCTTCCGTCACATCCGAAACAAATGCGCCTGACGGGATGTTGTAGATTTCCCTTGCCTCGGAGGAGACATTGCTTACCTGGATGCCCAGATATCCACGATTTTCCTCATCTACCAGTTCTCTGGTCTCGATATTCTCCAGTTCGTCGATGATGGGAGCTGCTGTGTCAATGGGGATTGCGTAGCCCATACCTTCTACGCCGGTGGCTGCTGCCTTGGCGGAGTTGATACCGATAAGCTGTCCCTGCATGTTCAGAAGTGCGCCGCCGCTGTTGCCCGGATTGATCGCTGCATCTGTCTGGATATAAGTATTGGTCGTTCCATCCTCTGTCTCAATCTCACGGTTCAGGGCACTTACATATCCGCTGGTTACGGACTGTCCATAACCGAGAGCATTTCCAATCGCGACTACCTGTTCACCGAGTGCCAAATCTGAGGAACTTCCGATCTCCATAATACGGATCTGATCCTTAATTCCCTCTGTAATGTCATCCAGTTTCACGGAGATCACTGCCAGGTCGTGGTTGGGATCCGTTCCTTTGATCTCAGCTGTTACCACGCTGTCATCCGGATTATCTGTGGTGACGCTGAAGCAGACCGTCAGATCCTGCGCACCTTCCACTACATGATTGTTTGTAGCGATCAGAAGCTCGTCATCGTTCTCGCCGATGATGACGCCGGTACCGGTGCTTTCCTCCTCCTGCTCATACGTCTGTCCGAAAAACAAATCCCGCACTTCTGTCACACTCTTGTTGGTGATTGCAACCATACCGGGCATTGCATAGGCTGCCACCTCCTCAACCGTCATGTCCTCCCCTTGGCTGGCGGAAGTTTCTGTGGTTTCTTCCGTCGCTTCCTCCGTGGAAGTCTCAGCGGAAAGGTTCATCACCTCGGCCTTGCTATCCACTGCTCTGGCGATCTCGGTTTCCTCCTGGTTTTCCGTGGCTGCCTCAGCGGTTGCTGCGCTGTTGGTAGTTCTGCTGTGGTATGCATCATTGATCACGGTGCCTCCGGCTACCCCTACGATCAGGGCTGCTGCCACAGCCAATGCCATAGCTTTTCTGTTCCGGTTTCTCTTCGGCTCCTTTCCGGATGAAGAGTGATTCATGATCGGGCTTCCATTGCCGTCCCCGGCATTTCCATTCTGGCTCTGATTGTCATTGGCTGCGTAACTATAATGATAAAAAGAACCGGATTCTTGATTCATATTCTGTACAGAATTCTCATTCTGTTGATTCTGGTTGTCGTAATTGTTCAACATATTAATTCCTCCTAGATTCTTTTGTTTCCTTTTTGTTTATGCCTAAAGTCTAACAAGGAATTGTGTTCAATTTGTGATAACTCTTTAAACAAACTTTGAAAAGCATGTGTTGCTTTTGTGTTGCTTTTCTAACTATTTCTGCTGTCCTTCTGCACCGTTTGTTTTTTCCAGTAATGCTTATTCATGGATAAGGCGTTCACAAGAAAATCCGGAAGCTTATCATAACATTTTCCCAGACGGTAGCCTAGGAATTTGAATCCACTCTGAAGGATTAACTCCGGCAAAAGCCAAGGTTTCCCGGCTTTGGCCAGATAGGAAGCCGTCTGCTTTACCAGGCGGATCCCCTCGCTTTCGGAGCTCACGAGCCCAAAAATCTCGGGATGCTGTTTCTGCGACACCGCCAGGTCAAAATTCCTGTGCAGCTGTTCCAGACAGCTATAATTGTGGGAATGGTAAACCATCGCGTCCGCCGCATAGGCGACGGCTCCGCCGTTTAAAATCAGCTTCCCTGCAAAGATCATGTCCTCATTAAAAATTGTATGCTTCTCGAAGCCGCCGTATTCCCGGTAACGGTCCATCCGGTACATGGCACAGACATTGGAACAGAAAAACGTCTTAATTCCCAGCTTACCCATATCCGCTTTCGATTTGACACGGCTTTTGTCCGGATAATTAAAGCTTCTCGTATAGCGCTCGATCAGGGAGCAGTCCTGTTTAGGAAGCTGCCGCGCATAGGCTGCCCAAACTTTTGGATCTTCGAAACATTTGACCAGATTTTCCACCAGGTGCTCATCCTTCGGCACGGCATCCTGGGTCATGAAAAGACAGAGATCCGCGGCCAAAAAATTGGCGGCCCTATCTCTAGTGCCGCCATGATCGAATTCTTCTCTGGTCAAATGGATCACACGCACGCCATGCCAATCCCGATAGGTTTCCTCAGGGAAGTATTTCTCCTCGGTATTCATAATCAGAATCTCTCCGATGGGATAAGTCTGATTCTTCAGCATCTCCATCAGCTGCCTAAAGGTCTCTCCCGGCTTATAGGTTGGTATCATCACATCGACTTTTTGGTACATTTCTTATTGAACCCCTGTTGCATTGATAATCTCGTTGCTGATCTCCTGGACTGTGGCGGACGGGGTATATCCGTCGCTTCCGAACATCCACTGATGAAGTTCCAGGACATTCTGTGCCAGATTGACCGGAACGACGCAGTCCCCTGCATTGTTGGTCTGCGGAGTGGAGTCAAAGGGGAATCCCGTGGTATCCACCAGGCTGTAGGAGGTCACGTCTTTTGCCAGTGAGAGCATCTCCGTCAGCGTCAGGCTGGTATAGATATCGTCAAACAGGGAATTTACCAATCCCACTGCCTTCGTAGGATCCTGCTGGATTTTGTTCAGGATTGCCTCAAGAACCGTTCTCTGACGCTCGGTTCTCTTGTAGTCGTCGCCGCCGCCGTAACGGATACGGCAGTAGGACAATGCCTGCAGTCCATTCAACGTCTGAACCCCCGGTTCTGTGACCTCTACCTTTTCCAAACCGGTTACTTGGGAGCCTTCATCCTGGTAACCGTTGATCCACTGGATTTCGTTCTCCTGGACGTCGATCTCTACGCCGCCCACTGCATTGACCGCTTCTGCCACTACGTTAAAGTCTACCGTCACAAAATCTTCGATATCCAGATCCAAGTTCTTGTTCAGCATATTGATGGAACGGCTCGCTCCTCCATAGAAATAGCATTCTGTCGCCTTGCGGTATTCTCCGTTCGTATTGTCCAAGTACGTATCACGGTATACGGATACCAGCTTGATCTCTTTGGTCTTGTTGTTGATGCTGGCGATAATGATCGTATCGCTGTGTGCATCATGCTCCAGATCCCCGCTTCGGGAATCCACACCATACAAAGCAATGTTGGTGTACGTCTCCATAACCTCCTGCTCTTCCACAGGGATCTCCTCATTCATCTGGATCTCACCCTGTTGGAAGCTGATCCTCTGGATCCGGTTCAGCTGGGCAAACACAAACAAGCCGCCTGCCAGGATCAGAAGCACCAGCAGTTCCACCACAAACAGCACGCGCCGTTTCGCCTTTCCTTTTTTCTTGGGGGGTTTTCCGCCTCCGTAAGGAGGCTGCTGGTAATTGCGATTATAGGAGCCCTGCTGATAACCTCCAGGATTCCCCTGCTGGTAACCGCCTTGGCTGTAACCGCCCTGCTGCTGACCTCTGCCCGAGCCATTCTGCTGATAGCTTCCCTGCCCTGCCTGGCTGTAGCCGCCTTGCTGGTAGCCATTCTGACCATATGGACCCTGCTGGTAGCCGCCTTGGCTGTAGGATCCTTGGCTGTAACCGCCCTGGCTGTATGGTCCCTGGCTGTAGCCGTCATTGATATTTTGTCTGTTACCTCTTTGATTACTTTTTCTCTCTGACATAATATCCCCTTTTCCCTAATATGCATTTTTATTGATGAAGCCTTTAAACAAGGTCAGCAACAAAATCTTAATATCCAACCCGAACGTCCAGTTCTCAATATAGTACAAATCATGCTCGATCCGTTTCTTGATGGAGGTATCGCCTCTGTACCCATTGATCTGAGCCCATCCGGTCATTCCGGGACGTACCTGATGTTTGACCATGTACCTCGGAATCTCCTCCCGGAACTTCTCCACAAACTGCGGCCGCTCAGGTCTTGGTCCCACCAAGCTCATATCGCCTTTCAGGACATTGAATAATTGCGGAAGCTCATCAATGCTGGTCTTTCGCATAAATCTGCCGATTTTGGTCACTCTCGGGTCGTTCTTTACTGTCCAGCCTTTTTTCTCCTCCGACTCTTTCTGTACTTCCATGGAACGGAATTTGTACATTTGGAAGGGACGGTTGTGCAATCCTACTCTCTCCTGCTTAAAAATCAACGGACCCGGTGAAGTCTTCTTGATGATAATACTTACGGTCAACATCACAGGTGAAAAAATCACGATCGCACAAATGGAGCCTACAATATCCATCGCCCGTTTCACCATCATATTGAAGGTATTGCTCAACGGGACATGGCGGATATTGATCACCGGCAGACCCAGTAAATCCTCCGTGTAAGGTTTCGTAGGAATGATATTATTATAATCCGGAATGAATTTCGTATGCACTCCCGATTTCTCGCAGAGAGCTACGATCCGCTCCAGCTTATAATACTCGCTTAAGCCAAGGGTAATGGCAATCTCATCCAGATGGTTCTGCGGCAGAATAATCATCAGATTATCGATCCTGCCAATCACCTTCACTCCCTTGTACATGGTACCCCGCTCGATATTGTCGTCCAGAATTCCCCGAATCAAATAACCCCACTGGGGATTCTGCTTGATCCTGTCAATATACTCCTCTGCCGCACGGCTGTAACCCACCAGAAGAATGTGCTTCAGGTTCATGCCCTTCTTCCGGATCTTCATCAGAGCAATCCGGATCAGGTTCCTCACCAGTGTCTCCGCCACCACGTTAATCCCGTAGAACATAAACACCACGGATCTGGAAAGATCATCTACGGAAGCGACATAGAGACTGCCGAAGAAGATCAGCATTGCCAGCGTGTTGGCTTTCAGGATATTGCCGAACTCAAGTCTTCTCCCCTGCACCCGTTTGGGCGTATAGAGGCTGAACGCATAATACAAAAGCAAGAGACCAGGGATCAAAAACACCAGCGGAAACAGATAAACGTTCCACGGCAGCGTTCCTACTCCCGGATCGTTAAGCACCTCAAGCCTTAGAAAACATGATAAAATATAGGAAGCAGCGATGACCAGAGCATCAATGACCACATGCATCTGATTAAAAAACTTCTGATTGTCCTTGATCACTCCCACTCCTCCTCCATTTTATCGTATTTTCTATCATACAATATATCAACTCAAAGGGCAAGACTGGAATTTCTAAATTTTCACAAAAAACCTTCGGAATTTGTCTTTAACTTTCAAAATTCCCCTGTTCTCCGCAAAATATTCATCCACAATTCCCCTTGTATCTTTAGATATTTTCCAATATTTTGGATTTTGAAGGGATTTTTTTTGTTTTTTTTGCACAGCCCGATTCCTTGAAAAATCCCTTTTGCATACTCCCTGCCGAATCCTTTTCTCACAAAATAAAGCCATTTGATGAGAATCCCGGCAAATAGGAAAGGGGCATTCAGCAGGATCTGCAGCCACGGCATATTTTTGTAAACCAGATAGATGCTGTTTCTGGCGGCGTACCTCACCTTGAATGCATTATACCTGGATCCAGTGGTTCCGCTCCCGGCATGAAATACCACAGCCTTCGGTTCATACCAGTTCTCATAACCGCAGATCCTGGCGCGGTATCCGAGGTCAATATCTTCCAGATACGCAAAATGTTCCTCATCAAAATAGCCGGTCTTGTCAAACATTGCCTTCCGATAGATCGCAGCTCCCGCACAGGCAGCGAAAATCTTCCTCTGTTCCTGGTAATTTGCAGCCGGTTGATCCTTTCCCCGGGCGAACGCCCACCCCAGCGCACAGTAAAAATCTCCCGCATCGTCTGTAAGCTCCGGTTTATCCATCTGCCGAAGCAGAGCCTGACAGGAAAAACAGCCGGGATGGCGTACCATAAATGTATAGAGAGCCCCGATCATGCCTTCCTCTGCGACCACATCATTGTTTAAAAGGAGCACATACGCTCCTTTTGCCGCCTTCACTCCATCGTTGACTGCCTTACAGAATCCCTGGTTTTTTTCATAACGCAGGATCCTGATTCCTTCAAAAGCCTCTTCCGCCATTCGGACACTTCCGTCCGTAGATCCATTGTCCACGAGGATCACCTCGAAATCCTGAAACTTCTGTGCTTTCAACGATTTCAGGCAGGGCTTTATAAATTTTGCACCGTTGTAATTCGGTATGACCACCGAAACCTTTCTCTCATCCATTCCGTATCCTTTTTGCTTCCGTACAGAGAGGGCGCTGACGAACTATACAGCCTGCAGGCAGCCTCCTCTCTACTAACCCTTCAGTTCATAATTGCACTGCTTCAGGGAGCAGTTCTCATTGTAATAGGGATCCCGCTTGATCACCGGCATCCAATGACAGCGCATGTACTCGATCTCTTCCTGGAACCGGCGTTTCTTTGCCTCCGTATCCTCATAGCCCCGGGTCTTGGATTCATAGTGGTACATCTCCACGTAAGGGTCATACACCACCAGATAACCTTTCTCCCTGACCTTCAGACAGAAATCTACGTCGTTAAATGCGATTGCCAACGCTTCCGTGAAGCCTCCTGCCTCCTCAAACGCCTGTCTCTTCACCATCATGCAGGCGGCGGTCACCGCGCTTAAATCCTGAAGGATGGCAGCTTTATGGAGATACCCTTCCCGGATTCTTCGCATTCCCACGAAGAGGCTGCCGGCACATCCGCCCATTCCCACCACAATCCCAGCGTGCTGGATGGTATCGTCAGGGAAGTACAGCCTTGCTCCTGCAATGCCTACCTCCCTCCTCTGGACAATTCCCAGCATTTCCTCAATCCAGTCCGGCGTAATGACGGTGATATCGTTGTTCAGGCAGAGGATGTAATCCCCCTTGGCAAAGGAGATCCCGTAATTGTTGATGGCAGAGTAGTTGAACTCCCGCTCCCACACCACCACGCGCACTCCTTTTTTTCCATCGATTTGCCGGTAGTAATCCTGAATCTCCGGGGTTGTGCTGTTGTTCTCCACGATGATTATCTCATAGTTGGGGTATGTCGTCTTTTCAAAAATGGAATCCAGGCAGCTTTTTAAAGTCTCTTTTTCATCCTTGTTGGGGATGACAATAGACACCAGAGGCGTTCCCTTGCACTGATAGCGAACCCGATAGAAGCCCAGATCCTTGGTGTGCTCTACCGTTCCTTCTATGCCCACACGCTTTAAGTGCGCTTCGATCGCCCGCTTTCCTGCTTCAAAAGCGTACCGCTTACTCTCGGGATTGTCGGCTGTAGAAGCCTTGTGAACTCTCCAGTGATAAAGAACCTTCGGGATATGCTCAATCCGTTTTGCCGCTTCCGTACAGCGGAACACGAAGTCATAATCCTGCGCTCCGTCGTAGGCTTTGTCCTGCCCTCCCACCTTCTCTTTCACAGAACGCTTCACCACAAAAAGATGACAGATATAGTTGTTGCTCCGAAGCAGATCCGGATTGAAATCCGGTTTAAAATGAGGCTGGAAATGCTCTTTTAGATCCGGCGTCACCTTATCCTCGTCGGTATAGAGGACGTCAGCATCCGTCTCCTCGATCCTTTTCGCCACCTCATAGAGAGCGTCCGGCGCCAGCAAGTCGTCGTGATCGAAAAGCGCCAGATATTCTCCGGACGCCAGCGCCATCGCCGCATTGGTATTGTCCGCAATCCCCAGATTCTCCTCCAGCTTCCGGTAACGAATCCGCCCGTCTTTTTGCTGGTATTCTTCTACGATTTTCCGGACACTTTCCTCCTCCCCGCTTCCATCCGCGATACAAAGTTCCAGATAGGGGTAGGTCTGATTGAGCACCGATTCTATCATCTGCCCAAGAAACGTCTCCGGCGTGCGGTACGCCGGCACAATGACGCTGATGGTCACCGGCCGGTTCCATGTTCGTTTTCTCTGCTTTCGAAGCTCTTCTTCGGAAGGACGGCAGCTCTCATAATACTCCTGATAATGAACCTCCCGTTCTTCAAACCGCTCCATAAGCCTTGCCATAAAATCCCGAAACCCATAATGCTTCAGATAGCGGAACCCTTTTTTGATATTATAAGGCGTCAGCCTGCGAAACATCTGAAAGATTGGACTATTCATAGAACTCCTCAATGGCCTTTACGACCTGATCCTGTTTTTCCCTGGTTAACTGATAATACATGGGAAGACGCAGAAGACGTTCGCTTTCCCTGGTGGTATACCGATCCTCTCCATGGAACCTTCCGAACTTCCGCCCGGCCGGCGCAGAATGAAGTGGAACATAGTGGAACACGGTATGGATCTCCCGTTCCTTCAGAAACTGGATGAGCTTTCCTCTCTCTTCCAGATCTTTCACCTTAATATAATACATGTGGGCATTGTGATCCGCATAATCGGGAACAAACGG
Source organism: Candidatus Limivivens merdigallinarum (assembly GCA_018713105.1). Classification (GTDB taxonomy): domain Bacteria; phylum Bacillota; class Clostridia; order Lachnospirales; family Lachnospiraceae; genus Limivivens; species Limivivens merdigallinarum. Next base: position 8,804 of record DVFT01000016.1, read on the forward strand.
CCGCTCAATACAGCCTGCCCTCTCTAATCCCTCAAGTCTTTCATGATAATAGTTCCAGCTTTCCAGGCGGTCTTTGCGGATTTCATCTGCCATTTCAAGCTGTGCCCAGAGATACGCTGCATTCAGGTCGCTGGGAAGGTAGGAGGACCCGTAATCCACCCAGCGGTATTTGTCCACCTGCCCGCGGAAAAATTTACTCCGGTCAGTTCCTTTTTCCCTCAGAACCTCCGCTTTCTCAATGAATTCTTCCTCCTGGAACAAGAGCGCCCCGCCCTCTCCCATGGAATAATTCTTGGTCTCGTGGAAACTGTAGCAGCCGAAGTCGCCGATGGTTCCTAAAGCCCGTCCTTTGTAGTATGCCCCGACTCCCTGGGCGGCATCCTCCACCACTTTCAGGGAATGACGCTTTGCGATGTCCAGGATTTCATCCATAGCGCAGCCCACGCCTGCATAATGCACCGGCACGATCACACGGGTTTTCTCTGTGATGGCATCCTCCAGAAGACACTCATCCAGATTCATGGTATCCGGGCGGATATCCACAAACACCAGCTTTGCTCCCCTCTGGACAAAGGCGTCCGCCGTGGAAACGAAGGTATAAGACGGAAGGATCACTTCCTCCCCGGGCTGAATCCCCGACAGAACTGCCGCCATTTCCAAAGCGTGGGTGCATGAGGTGGTGAGAAGGCAATGGTTTACCTGAAAACGTTCCTCCATCCATCTGCTGCATTTCTTTGTAAATTCTCCATCGCCGCAGATTTTTTTATTTTTCACCGCCTGCTCTATGTACTGGATTTCCTTACCCACGAAAGGCGGTATGTTAAAATCAATCATCCTGATCCTCCTCTCATCCTATGTACGCCGGCACGACCACTGTCAGAAAAACCAACAAGGCGGACAGCGCCGCAGCCGCAGCCAAGACATTGCAGACCATTTCCCTGATTCTGCCATTCTTCACCAGCCGGTTCAAAAGGAACTGGTACCCCAGTGTGACAAAATACATAAACGGAATGGTCATCGGCAGAATATATCGTCCCTGGGCCTGCATATCGCTGCTGTAAGAATAAATACAGAGCA
>DVFT01000118.1 GCA_018713105.1 Candidatus Limivivens merdigallinarum
ATGTAACTATCAACTGTATAGATGGGAATCAGGATGAGGGGAGTACCTCTTAGAAGTCCTTACCATCTATACCAAAAAAGAATAAGTCTGTAAGCTGTTTTTCTTGCTTACAAACTTATTATACGAGGAGGTATGCCATGGGAAAATATGAAAATGGAAATTTTACCAGAAAAACAATCTTAGACATCAGTAAAAAGCTGTTTCTCGAAAAAGGGTTTCATGAGACCAGCAATGAGGATATCTGCCGTGCCGCCCATGTCAACAGAAGCGCTATCCGCTATCATTTCAGGGACAAAGAAAACCTGAGATATGAGGTTCTGTGGCAAATATTTATGGAATATCGGGCGATTGCGTCAAGGTACTGCCAGGAAGAGGGCCTTCAGATGACGACTGCCATCTATCTTTCCTGGTGCCATGTGATCAAGGATGCCAAAGTCCGGCGGTTCCATGTGGATTACAGCAGGGATTATCCGGTGTACATCCCCAATAAGACACTGCCCAGTTATTACCGTCTTCTCTATCAGCATACACTGGGAGAGATCTGGCCTATGGACAAGCTGTCAAGCCTCAGCTTTTCTTCCATCTATGGACATCTGATGGGGCAGATGCAGCTTGTGGACAGCCAGCCGGAGCAGTACAGCGGCAAGGAGCTGTTTCTACATGGGATGAAGGTCTGTCTCATAGGATGGGATATCCCGGAGGAAAAAGGCAAAGAATTCTGGCAAAAAATGGTGGATGCCATCGAGAAGGTCCCGGAGACGGCGCTGGAGGAGTTTAAGAAGCTATAGAAGGAGCGCCTGCTTTTACCGCGCTAAAACAATATCACGAAACCACACTGCCACAGGTGTTTGCATAAAATTCCAAAAAGAATATAATAAATATTCAGGAATGTATGCGGCAGCGTTTTTGCGAAAAGAGGCATACGAAGGAAGGAGCGGGCTATGAATCCGGCAAAAAAGATCATTAAAATTCTCTTGGGAAATCTGATCCTGGCGCTGGGGGTAAACTGTTTTGTGGTGCCTCAGGGGCTTATCATGGGAGGAGCAACGGGAATCGGGATTGCAGTGAATCATTATACAGGGTTAAACTTAAGCTATGCACTGTGGATTTTAAACCTGATCCTGTTTCTCATGGGGCTGTTCGTGATGGGAAAGGCATTTGCCATGACAATTATTATCAGTACCTTGTTTTATCCGTTGTGTATCCAGGTACTGGAGCAGTTTCCCGTTCTTCAAAATCTGACGGATGACAAGCTTCTGGCAGCCATTTACAGTGGGATTTTGGTAGGGCTTGGCATCGGTCTCGTAGTACGGGAAGGCGCATCGACAGGAGGAATGGACATTCCGCCGCTGATCCTGCAGAAAAAATTCGGCATTCCGGTGGCGGTATCCCTCTATGTGGCAGATTTTTCCGTACTGCTTCTGCAGGCGTTATTCTCAGACAGTGAGGAGATCCTTTATGGAATCCTGAACGTTTTCCTCTCTTCTATGGTAGTGAATTATGTGACGGTGTCGGGCCAGAAAAAGGTGCAGCTTTTCATCGTCTCTCCTAAATATGAAAAGATCAGGGAGACGCTGATTGGGGAGATGGATCTGGGAGTGACCCTGGTGCAGATCGAGACCGGGTTTTATGGAAAGGAACAGATGGCGGTCTTATGCGTGACGGAACGGAGAAGGCTCTATGGAGTCAAGCAGCTGATCCAGCAGATTGATCCGGACGCTTTTGTGAACATCCAGGTGATCAGCGAGGTGCGTGGGAGAGGTTTTACCCTGGAGCGCAAATATCAAAATCCGGAAAAACTGCAAAAAAATACTTGACGGGACAGAGTAAGTGCGCTATTGTATACGATGTAGACAAGTTCATATTTTTATATTTTCTCTTATTCAGAGTGATGGAGATACATAGGATCTGTGAAGTCACGGCAACCCCGTTATGGAAGGTGCCAACCTGAGCGAGTGAAATGGGGCGGTTTCGGATAGAAGCTGCCGCAGGGAGCATCGAACAATAAGAGGATTGACTATGAGATAGATAGGAAGTCCGCTTAGAGCGGACTTTTTCTTTGTCAAGCCCGTTTTTGGGGCAGGCAGACCTCGGCGAGAAAATATAAAAACACAGAAAGATTAGGAGGATACCAATGGAAAAAAGACTGTTTACTTCTGAATCCGTAACGGAAGGCCATCCGGATAAAATGTGCGATGCCATTTCGGATGCCATCCTGGACGCATTGCTTGAGCAGGATCCCATGAGCCGTGTAGCATGCGAGACTGCCACTACCACCGGAATGGTGCTTGTCATGGGCGAGATCACGACAAAGGCTTATGTAGATATTCAGAAGATCGTCCGCGATACTGTAAGGGAGATTGGATATACCAGGGGAAAATATGGCTTTGATGCAGATACCTGCGGCGTAATCACAGCCATCGACGAGCAGTCCACGGATATTGCCATGGGCGTTGACAAGGCGCTGGAAGCAAAGGAGAATCAGATGAGCGACGATGAGATCGAGGCGATCGGAGCCGGAGACCAGGGAATGATGTTCGGGTTTGCGACCAACGAGACGGAAGAGTATATGCCGTATCCGATTATGCTTGCACATCGCCTGACCAGACAGCTCACTAAGGTAAGAAAGGACGGCACCTTAAGTTATTTAAGACCCGATGGAAAGAGCCAGGTCACTGTGGAATACGATGAGAACGGAAAGGCGTTCCGCCTGGATGCGGTCGTGCTCTCCACGCAGCATGATCCGGATGTGACCCAGGAGCAGATCCATGAGGATATCAAAAAATACGTGTTTGAACCGGTGCTGCCCAAAGAGCTGGTGGATGAGAACACCAAGTTCTTTATCAATCCTACGGGACGCTTCGTTATCGGAGGTCCTCATGGGGACAGTGGCCTTACAGGGCGTAAGATCATTGTGGACACCTATGGCGGATATGCAAGGCACGGCGGCGGAGCATTTTCCGGTAAGGACTGCACCAAGGTTGACCGTTCCGCAGCCTATGCAGCACGCTATGTAGCGAAAAACATGGTAGCGGCTGGTTTGGCTGATCAGTGTGAGATTCAGCTTTCTTATGCAATCGGCGTGGCAAGGCCGACTTCCATTATGGTGGATACCAGAGGAACCGGCAAGCTCTCCGATGAGAAGCTGACAGAGATCGTCCGCGACAACTTCGACCTTCGTCCGGCTGGAATCATTAAAATGCTGGATCTTCGCCGTCCTATTTATAAGCAGACGGCAGCTTATGGGCATTTCGGAAGAGATGACCTGGATCTGCCTTGGGAGAAGCTGGACAAAGTAGAGACCTTGAAAAAATACTTGTAAGTTTTGGAAAAGAGTGAAAAGAACCTGGAGAAATCCGGGTTCTTTTTATGAAAAATTTAGAATTGTCGGATTTTGTTTAGATGAAATGGGTTTTAGAAGGTGCTATAATAATTTTAGGTTATGCGGTAAAGGAGCGATTACAATGAAACTGAAAACCAGGTTGATTATAGCATTTTTTATCATAACCTGCGTTCCACTGCTCCTGGCGTGTATTGCGGCTGTGGGGGTCAGTCAATTTCAGTTCAGGGCGATTGAGAATAGAATGGGGATCAGCAACGTCACATTTGGGAAAGTGGTCAATACCCTGCAGATGCTGACCGAAGCGACGGATACAATCTATGACGAAATGCAGACGGAGGCAGATGAGAATCCAGGCATCTTTTTGGATGAACAATATCAGAATGAATTGAATAATAAACTGAAGAATTCCTATTCTTTCCTGGTCGTGAGGTCTGACGACAATATGGTGTATTCCGGGATTGAGGGGATGACGGTCAAGATGTTCCAGGAGCTTCCCGAGTATGGGGCAAGCAATTACAAGATGGACGGCGGATACATCGGCAACGACATCCAGTCCTTTGTACGTCAGGTAGATATGGAGCTGCCGGACGGCGCGAAGGGGAGTGCCTTTATTATCACCTCCCTGCGTGAGGCGATTCCCCAGCTGGAGGTGCTGGTGCTGGATTTGGGCGTGGCGATTGTGCTGATCCTGATAGTGACAGCAGCCTGCATGAGCGCATGGATTTACCGGGGGGTCAACAGCCCGCTGAAGAAGCTGAAGGAGGCGACCCAGCATATCAAAGAAGGCGATTTGGATTTCGCACTGGATGTCAAAGGAAACGACGAACTGAGCCAGCTTTGCCAGGATTTTGAGGCGATGCGGCGGCAGCTGAAGATCACCAACGAGGAGAAGAATGCCTACGACAGGGAGAATAAAGAGCTGATCAGCAATATTTCCCATGACCTGAAGACCCCGATCACTGCGGTGAAAGGTTATGTGGAGGGCATCATGGACGGAGTGGCGGATACGCCGGAGAAAATGGACCGTTATATACGAACCATCTACAACAAGGCAAACGACATGGATAAGCTGATCAATGAACTGACTTTCTATTCCAAGATCGATACCAACCGGATTCCTTATACGTTCAATAAGATTAATGTGGCAGAATATTTTGATGACTGTGTGGAAGAGGTGGGGCTGGACTTGGAATCCAAAAACATCGAATTATCCTACTTCAATTATGTGGATCATGACACACTGGTTATCGCTGACGCAGAACAGTTAAAACGAGTCATTAGCAATATCATTGGGAATTCCATCAAATATCTGGATAAGCCTAAGGGATATATCAGCATCCGTGTGAAGGATGTAGGGGATTTTATCCAGGTTGAGATCGAGGACAACGGCAAAGGCATTGCGGCGAAAGACCTGCCCAATATCTTCGACCGTTTCTACCGGACCGACGCTTCCAGGAATTCTTCCCAGGGCGGAAGCGGGATCGGTCTGTCTATTGTGAAGAAAATCATAGAGGATCATGGCGGAAAGATCTGGGCGAACAGCAAATTGGGCGCTGGAACCATCATGTATTTTGTCCTCAGAAAATATCAGGAGGTACCTATCAATGAGTAAAATATTGATTATTGAAGATGAAGAAGCGATCGCGGATCTGGAGAAGGATTATCTGGAGCTAAGCGGCTTTGAGGTGGAGATTGAGAACCGGGGCGACGTAGGGCTGCGCCGGGCGCTGGAGGGCGAATACGACCTGTTTATCCTGGATCTGATGCTTCCGGAGATGGATGGCTTTGAGATCTGCAAGGAGATCCGGAATCACAAGAATACGCCGATCATCATGGTATCTGCCAAAAAGGACGATATTGACAAAATCCGGGGACTGGGTCTTGGGGCAGACGATTATATGACAAAGCCCTTCAGCCCCAGTGAGCTGGTGGCGAGGGTGAAAGCACATATGGCGCGTTATGACCGCCTGGTGGGCAGCAACAGCCAGAAGAACGATATCATAGAGATCCGTGGGATCAAGATCGACAAGACGGCGCGCCGGGTATGGGTCAACGGGGAGGAGAAGAATTTCACCACCAAGGAGTTCGATCTTCTGACCTTCCTGGCAGAGAACCCCAACCATGTGTTTACCAAAGAAGAGCTGTTCAGCGAGATCTGGGATATGGAGTCTGTGGGGGATATTGCTACAGTCACCGTACATATCAAGAAGATCCGGGAAAAGATCGAGACCAATACGGCGAAACCCCAGTATATTGAAACCATCTGGGGTGTGGGATACCGTTTTAAAATCTGAGTATATCTGTCGGGGGAGTTCTTGTCTGTGAATATCTGCCGGGAGGAATTAAAAAAGAGATGCCGTGAACGTTTTTTTGGAAAAACAGAAACGTTCATGGCTTTCTTTTTAGGGTCGGCGGGAAAAAGAATTGTCAATCCTTTGGATTGCGTTTATACTAGAGTTATTGGACTGTGAAATGTTTGAGTAAAAGGAGATCATTATGACAGAAAAGGAAATGACATTGAATGAACTGGTTGCCGAGATCCTGGAAAGCTACGCGGAATATCCGATGATTCAGAATATTGATTCCGAAAACCGCATCAACAGAACGGTAGTGATGGAGGTTCTGGAGAATTTAAGGAGAATCGTCTTTCCGGGGTATTTTGAAACCAGGAACCTGAAGGGGGAATCGGTATCCTACCATGTGGGGGAATTGATGGAGAGCATTCAGTACAATCTGACCAAACAGGTGGCAAGAGCGCTGAAACACAGGATCGAGGATGTGCCGGAAAGCCACGAAGAGGCTCTGCGGGAAGCTGGCGGGATCGTCCTTCGGTTCTTAGAAAAAATCCCATCCGTCCGCGCCCTTCTGGTGACAGATGTAAAGGCAGGCTATGACGGAGACCCGGCAGCTTTTAATACGGATGAAATTATTTTGTCATATCCGGGGCTTTACGCTATCTTTGTCAACCGGATTGCCCATGAGCTGTTTCTGCTGGGTGTGCCGCTGATTCCCAGAATGATGACGGAGCATGCCCATGGGAAGACTGGAATCGATATCCACCCCGGCGCTACCATCGGAAAATATTTTTTCATTGACCATGGAACCGGCGTGGTGGTAGGTGAGACGACCGTCATTGGGGACAATGTAAAAATTTACCAGGGCGTTACCCTGGGAGCGCTTTCTACCAGGGGCGGGCAGTCCCTCCGGAATACCAAGCGCCATCCTACCCTTGAGGATAATGTGACGGTTTATTCCGGGGCGTCGATCCTGGGCGGCGAAACGTTGATCGGGCAGGGAGCTGTGATCGGGAGCAACGCTTTCGTGACTTCCTCTGTGCCGTCCAACACCAGGGTCAGCATCAAGAATCCGGAGCTTCAGTTCAAGGACCGGAAAGGAAAGGCAGGAGAGCTGGGACAGGAAGGATTTTTCAATCGGCCGGAACGGGATTAAGGAGGTTTCAATATGGGGATTATTTATGAAAATCTGAGGTCATGTGTGGAAACAGTGCGGAGAAAAACAGATTTTCAGCCTAGGGTAGCCCTGGTGCTTGGATCTGGCTTAGGAGGATATGGGGATACGATACGGATTGAGGAAGAGATTTCCTACCGGGAGATCGAAGGATTTCCAGTGTCCACCATAGAGGGTCATAAGGGAAGATTTCTGTTCGGATATGAAGGGGAGGTTCCCGTTGTGGTAATGCAGGGCAGGGTTCATTATTACGAGGGGTACTCTATGGAGGAAGTGGTAAGGCCGATCCGGCTGATGGGTCTTTTGGGAGCCGAAACCTTGTTTCTGACCAATGCATCCGGAGGAGTGAACAGGGAATTCAGACCGGGGGATTTGATGCTGATCCGCGATCAGATTTCCAGTTTTGTGCCTTCTCCGTTGATCGGGAGCAATGAGGAAACCTTAGGCCCTAGATTTCCGGATATGAGTGCAGTCTACGACGAGGCATACAGGGAAGAAATCAGAAAAACGGCTGCCCGCCTTGGCATTTCCCTGAGAGAAGGCGTATATCTGCAGTTTAGTGGTCCCGCCTATGAGACGCCTGCGGAGATATGCATGGCAAGGGCGCTGGGAGCTGACGCGGTGGGGATGAGTACGGCATGCGAGGCAGTGGCTGCCCGCCATATGGGGATGAAAGTGTGCGGGATTTCCTGCATCACCAACATGGCGAGCGGAATCGAAAAGCAGCCCTTGAGCCATGAGGAGGTCAAAGAGACGGCAGACCGGATGGGGGGAGTATTCCAGCAGCTGATCAAGGAATCCATCCGGACGATAGGCAGGACATAACAATAGAAAAGGGGAGGATAACAAGAGGGATGACAATCGAGAAAAAACTGATGATAGAGGCTATGAACGCGCGGAAGATGGCATACGCCCCTTATTCCGGTTTTCAGGTCGGGGCGGCTCTTCTGGGAAAGAGCGGCAAGATCTACCGGGGCTGCAATATCGAGAATGCAGCCTACGATCCAAGCAACTGCGCGGAGCGGACCGCTTTTTTTAAGGCAGTCTCAGAAGGAGAACGGCAGTTTCAATCCATCGCCATCGTGGGAGGACCAAAGGACGGAAATCTGAAGCTCTGCCCGCCCTGCGGCGTGTGCAGGCAGGTGATGGCAGAATTCTGCGATCCGGAACAGTTCCGGGTGATCCTGGGGGCAGGGGAAAAAGACTATCAGATTTATTTGTTAAAAGAGCTGCTTCCGCTTGGATTTGGGAAGGAGACCATGTAAAGGTCTCCTTCCCATATTTTATGGGATAAGAGACGAAACAGAGATGGAACATGTTACAATAGAAAGAGACAACGAAAGATTCTGCTCCTTGAAAGGAACTGGAGAAAGAGGTGAGGATATGGAAAAGAAAAAGACGGGATTTCTGGGAATTATGTTTGTAATGTTTGTATTTGCGATTCTTTGGAGCCCTCAGAAAGCATCGGCAAAAACGGTCAATATCACCATGTCTGTGGGAGAAACCAAATATCTGTTTCCGTCTTCGGATGACAGCGATTACAAATCCAGGACGGTGGTAGGCGGAGGATGGGTCAATTATGTGCCAGGGTATTATGAGATTTTGTCCAGCACATCCACCACATCTTCCTGCAGGATCAAAGCGCTGAAAGAAACTTCCTCTCCAGTGATCCTGCGTCTTGACTACTATTACCAGAGACTGATAGGCTCGAATATTTTTCAGCACACCGGATATGTGGACTACAAGATCACCATCGAAGGAAGTTCATCCGGCGGCTCCTCCGGAGGGAGTTCCGGCGGTACGCCTCCTACCTCAGTCAGTATTGCTGCTTCCGCTGTGGTGGATGTGGGCAAGACCATCACACTGAAGCCAACGCTGACGCCTTCCACGGCAAATACCAACTGCACCTGGAGCAGCAGCAATCCTTCGGTTGCTACGGTGAACAACGGTAAGGTAACCGGAATTTCCGACGGCAGTGTAGGAATCACTGTCCAGACGTCCAACGGCTTGAAAGCCACCTGCAGCGTGAAGGTACAGCATACCCATGTCTGGGCTTCGGAAGAGGTGGAGGAGGCTGCCTGTACGACGCCGGGAAGCTTGAAGAAGACCTGCTCCATCTGCAGGAGAACGAGAACAGAGGAGATAAGCCCTCTTGGGCACAGCCTCGTTAAGACAGAGGCAGCGGCGGCGACGCAGACGAAAAACGGGAATATCGAATACTGGATCTGCAGCCGCTGCGGCAAGATTTTTAAAGATTCCGCAGGAAGCCAGGAAATCTCATTAAGCCAAACCATAACGCCAAGCCTGACCGATTCCGCATCGGAAAATGGAGGAGATGGAAGCACAGGAGGAACGGCGGGGGGTGCGAATAGCTCCGGCGGAAGTGAAGGAGGAACGACTGGGAGTGTGAATGGACCCGGCGGAAGTGAAGGAGGGACGACCGGAGGTGCGAATGGTTCCAGCGGAAGTGAAGGAGGGATGACCGGAGGTACGAAGGGATCCGGCGGAAGTGAAGGAGAAATGACCGGGAGTGCGAATGACTCCAGCGGAAGTGAAGGAGGGACGACCGGAGGTGCAAATAACTCCGGCGGAAGTGCTTCGCAGGGAAAGGTATCGGTTAATAAGAGGTATACGGTAAACGGAATTGTTTACAAGGTGCTGTCAAATGGGAGAAGCCGAACTGTTACAGTGTGCGGTCCGGCAAAGAATAAAAGAAGGCTTACTTCTTTAAAAATTGGGAACACTGTGAAATTGAAAGGAAAAAGCTTTCGTATTATTTCCATCAGCAAAGGAGCTTTTAAAGGCTGTACCCGGCTGAAAACCGTGCAGATCGGTAATTCTGTCACAAGTCTTCAAACGGGCTGCTTTTCTGGCTGCACCCGGCTGAAAACAGTTACCCTTGGAACAGGAATGAAGACGATTTCAGGAAAAGCGTTTTATAACTGCAAAAATCTGAAATCCATTACGATCAGATCCAGAAAAATCCGAAGCATCGGAAAACAAGCCATCAAAAATATTGCCAAGAAAGCAGTGATCCGGGTGCCGAAAACCAAGGAAAAGGCTTATCGGAAAATGTTTACAGCCAAAACTGGTTTTTCGAGAACGATGAAAATAAGAGGGGGGCGCTAATCAGTCCCCGGATTTATCGTTGGGAGGATGGTCGCAAGCATTACGTTCGTCACCCGCTAGATGGAGGTAATCCTATATCAAGGAGATACTTGCGTGTAGATGGCGTTGTTGTTCGAATGAGGCGGCATAGGATCTCGGTGTTACTTACCTACAGCGGTACTATTTTAAGATGTGATCCAATTATGAGAGTATACGAATGTCAATTCAGGCAGTTCTACCATTGAAATCGGGAAAACTATTTTGAACGATGTGATTCCAGGAAATACTACTTTCGAAATTGTGGTATAGATACGGATCGCAGTACCATTCAAATGAG
>DVFT01000119.1 GCA_018713105.1 Candidatus Limivivens merdigallinarum
ATTTGACCGACCCTGAGGATCCGATCATGGAAGTCTCGGATGGAAGGATTGATTTTAACCATGTGAATTTTTCTTATAAGCATGGAAGCGGAAAGAATGCATTGTCTGATATTGACCTCCATATCAAAAGCGGGGAAACCATTGGCGTCATCGGCGGCACCGGTTCAGGAAAAAGCAGCCTGGTCAATTTGATCTGCCGTCTGTATGATGTGGATGAGGGATCCGTCTGCGTAGGAGGCGTGGATGTCAGAAAATACGATACAGAGGTTTTGAGAAACCAGGTATCCGTGGTGCTGCAGAAAAATACATTGTTTTCAGGAAGTATTCTGGATAATCTCCGCTGGGGAAATCCCGATGCGACGGAGGAGGAATGTATGGAGGCATGTAAGGCGGCATGTGCGGATGAGTTTATCGACAGGATGCCAGAGGGGTACCATACCAAGATCGAACGAGGGGGAGCCAATGTCTCAGGGGGACAGAAACAGCGTCTGTGTATTGCCAGAGCCTTGCTGAAAAAGCCTAAGGTATTGATTCTCGATGATTCCACCAGTGCTGTCGATACAGCGACAGATGCAAATATCCGAGCTGCATTCAATACAAAAATTCCAGGTACAACAAAGATTATCATTGCTCAGCGTGTATCCAGTGTACAGTCTGCAGACAGGATTCTTGTGTTGGATGAAGGAAGGATCAACGCTTTTGACACTCATGAAAATCTGCTGAAGAACAATGAGATTTATCAGGAAATCTACAACTCCCAGCTGGAAGGCAGCGGAGACTTTGACCAACCTGCATAAATCGGAAAGGAGGACAAAGAATTCTATGAGTGAGAAAAGAACGGAAAAGAAATCGGGATCCAGAACCAATGCGGCAACGAGGCTGATCAGCCGTGTGATCCGATATATGCTTCATTATTATAAATATCCTTTTTTGCTTGTAATTGCCTGTATTTTGATTACCGCTATTGCAACGGTTGTGGGAGCTACCTTCCCGCAAACCTTGGTGGATGATTATATTACACCGATGCTGCAGAACGGTTCCAATGACTTCAGCGGTCTGGCAAAAGATTTGTTCAGGCTGGCGTGTGTTATGGCAGTGGGTGTGATTACCGCATTTACCTATAACCGGATCATGGTAAACGTAAGCCAGGGAACCATGCGTCATTTAAGGGACGATCTGTTCCACAGGATGGAGGCACTGCCGATCAAATACTTTGACACCCATGCCCATGGAGATATCATGTCCGTATATACCAACGACGTGGATACGCTTCGCCAGCTGCTCAGCCAGAGTATTCCGCAGATTATCAACTCCGTGATCACGATGGTGGCTACCTTGATTACCATGATCGTTTTGAATCCGGTGCTGACGATTATTTCCATTCTGACAGCGTGCGTCATGCTTCTTGTAACTTCCAATTTTTCAAAACTGTCAGGAAAATATTATATCCGCCAGCAGATCGATTTGGGTGCTGTGGATGGATTCATTGAAGAGATGCTGGATGGCCAGAAGGTTGTTAAGGTGTTCTGCCATGAGCAGGCAGCCATGGACGAGTTCCATGAAGTAAATGAGAAACTGAGAAACAGTACGGATAAAGCAAACCGATACGCCAACCTGCTGATGCCTATCAACGCAAATATCGGATGGATCAGCTATGCGTTGGTAGCTATTTTGGGAGCAATCCTTGGCATCAATGGATGGGCGGGAGTGACGATTGGTACGGTAGTTACTTTCGTAGGATTGAATAAGAGTTTTACCAACCCGATCACCCAGGTAAGCCAGCAGCTGAACTTTGTTGTGAATGCAGCAGCCGGTGCACAGCGTGTATTCGACCTGATGGATCAGGAGCCGGAGATGGATGAAGGCTATGTGGAGCTGGTCAATGCCAAAGAGGATGAAAACGGCAGCCTGACCGAATCCCCCGTTCGTACCAATCTGTGGGCATGGAAGCATCCTCACAAAGCGGAAGGTACCGTTACCTATACGAAGCTGGAAGGAGGAGTCGTGCTGGATCATGTAGATTTTGGCTATACGGACGACAAGATTGTCCTGCATGATATTACACTGTTTGCAAAACCCGGACAAAAAATCGCCTTTGTAGGAGCTACAGGTGCAGGAAAAACGACCATCACTAACTTGATTAACCGTTTTTATGACATCGCTGACGGAAAAATCCGGTACGATGGAATCAATATCAATAAGATCAAGAAACAGGATTTGAGAAGATCCTTAGGAATGGTTCTTCAGGATACCCATCTGTTCACAGGAACGGTTATGGACAATATTCGCTATGGAAAGCTGGATGCCACAGAGGAAGACTGCATCAAGGCAGCAAAACTGGCGAACGCCGATGGCTTTATCCGCCGTCTGCCGGATGGATACAACACCATGCTCACCGGCGACGGGTCAAACTTAAGTCAGGGACAGCGTCAGCTGCTGGCGATTGCCCGTGCAGCCGTGGCAGATCCGCCGGCACTGATTCTGGATGAGGCGACCTCCTCCATCGATACCCGTACCGAGAAGCTGGTACAGGCAGGTATGGATGCCCTGATGGAAGGGCGTACCACCTTTGTCATTGCCCACCGTCTGTCCACAGTCAAGAACTCTGATTGTATCATGGTTATGGAACAGGGACGTATCATTGAGAGAGGTACCCACGATGACCTGATCGAGGCAAAAGGAAAATATTATCAGCTGTACACAGGTAACTTTGCATCTTAAGAACAAAAGGATCGGATAGAGAAGATAGCTTCCCTATCCGATCCTTTTTTGGCACAAAGAAAATTACAAAAGAAGGAGGAAAGGTGATATACTAAATCTGCATGCACCTGGTTCGGCGGCGGACGTTTGAAAAAAGACATGGAGGAAACAGCAATGATTGAGAAGCAGACGAAAGAACGGCAAAACGAACAGAAATGGGACAAGCTTCTGAAAATCCGTACAACGGGGAGAGATGATTCCAGAGCAAATCAGTATTGTTATCCCTATGAGCCGACGCCGTATTGTGTGCTGGAGAGATTGGCGCAGAGCGGGTATATTACAAGGAAAAACAAGATCCTTGATTATGGCTGCGGAAAGGGAAGGGTGGATTTCTTCCTTTCCTGGCAGACCAGGTGCAGGAGTATCGGGATCGAATATAATGAATGGATCTTCCAGCAGGCAAAGAACAATCAGGAAAAGGCAGTTTGCGGGGGACGGGTCGCTCTGGAATGTCACAATGCAAAGAACTACCGAGTTCCGTTGGATGCGGACAGAATCTATTTTTTCAATCCGTTTTCCCTGGAAATCCTTCGGGAGGTAATCAGCCGGATCCTGGAATCCTATTATGAGGCTCCGAGAAGGATCCTGCTGTTCTTTTATTATCCGTCGGATGAATATATGTCTTACCTGATGACGGTGGAAGAACTGCTGTTTTTGGATGAGATCCACTGCATGGATTTGTTTCCAGGCAATTATTACCGGGAACGAATCGTGATCTTTGAACTGCAGGAGGATTACTGTGGAACAAGGGCAGACGCTTAGAAATAGAAATAGGAGGGGACTATGAGGCTGTTTATCGCAATCAGGTTGTCGGAGGATATGAAAAAGGAACTGGTCAGATTCATGCATGAGCTGAAAAAACAGGGCGTGGAGGGAAACTTTGTCCCGGCACAGAATCTTCACATGACTCTGGCTTTCATCGGAGAATACGACAATCCTTCCAAAGTAAAGGAGATTCTAAAAAGCTTGCCGGCTCCGGAATTCAGGCTGAGCCTGACAGATACGGGAACGTTCGGCAATATCCTGTGGATGGGAGTTAAGGGAAACCAGAAGCTGAAAACCTATGCCAAAGATATCCGCGCTGCCTTGGAGGCAAATGGGATTCCATGTGACCAGGAAAAGTTCGTACCCCATATCACACTCGTCAGAAAATATACCGTAAAGAAGCCGTGGAAGGTTTCATCTCCAAAGTCAGAGATGACCGTAAAAGGGGCGTCCCTGATGAAATCAGAGCAGAAGGACGGCAGGACCGTCTATAAAGAACTGTAAGGAGCGTGGTATAATCATGGAAAATTTGATGTTCAGCCTCAATGCGACAGTTCCGATCTTTCTTCTCATGCTTCTCGGGCTTCTGTTCCGTAAGCTTGGATGGATCGATGAGGAATTTGCGGCGAAATTGAATAAATTTGTCTTTTTGGTACCGCTGCCGGTGCTGTTGTTTGGGGATCTTGCAACGGTGGATTTCTCGGAAGTTTGGAATCCAAAGTTCGTGCTGTTCTGTTTTGCGGCGACCTTTCTCTGCATTGGGATTGCGGCTTTGTGTTCCCTGGCGTGGAAGGATAGGAGTATCCAGGGAGAATTCATTCAGGCTTCTTATCGCAGCAGTGCAGCGCTTCTGGGGATTGCTTTCATCCAGAATATTTACGGAAACGCCGGGATGGCGCCGCTGATGATCATCGGGAGCGTACCGCTGTATAATGTGATGGCAGTGGTGGTGCTGTCCTGCTTTAAGCCGGAGCGGAAAGGGATGGAACGGAAGCTTGTGATCCGTACCCTGAAGGGAATTGTCACAAATCCCATCATTCTGGGAATTCTGGCGGGGCTTCTCTGGTCAGTCCTGAAACTGCCCATGCCGGAAATTCTGGACAAAACGGTTTCCAACATTGGAAATATGGCGACGCCTTTGGGACTGATGGCTATGGGAGCTACTTTTGACCTGAAGAAAGCTTTCGGCACGGCAAAACCTGCAGTGGCGGCGGCGTTCCTGAAGCTTGTGGGATTTGCGGCGATGTTCCTTCCGGCAGCAATCTCCTTTGGATTTCGGCGGGAGGAGCTGGTGGCAATTTTGATCATGCTGGGTTCTGCGACCACAGTGAGCAGTTATGTGATGGCGAAAAATATGGGGCATGAAGGGATTCTCTCATCCAGTACAGTGATGCTGACGACGCTGTTCAGCGCTTTCACCGTGACAGGATGGCTGTATCTATTGAGGAGTATGGGGTTGATCTGACCGCCGGATTATGCAGGTGATTTTACGATATCCTTAATTATGCATAAGAAAAATAGAAAATATTAGTCAATATAACGAATAAAATCTTAAGAATTTCAATGAAAACCAAAAAATATTCTATGTTCTCTGGGGAACAGATTGTGTATATTATCAATATAAACAAATGGAGCGGACAAGCAGTCCGAACAGAAGGGAGAACTTGATAGTATGAAGAAAAAAGTATTTTTACTGACAATGGCAGCAGTGATGGGTCTTTCCATGACGGCCTATGCTTCTGAGGGAGAGGTGGCAAACAAGGACAAACCACTGGTATGGTTTAACCGTCAGCCGTCCAACAGCTCCACAGGAGAACTGGATATGGCAGCCCTGAGCTTTAACGATGACACCTATTATGTAGGATTCGATGCAAATCAGGGAGCTGAACTGCAGGGTACTATGGTTCTTGATTACATCGAGGCAAACATCGATACCATTGACCGCAATGGCGACGGCATTATCGGTTATGTTTTGGCAATCGGTGATATCGGACACAACGACTCCATTGCACGTACAAGAGGCGTTCGTAAAGCACTTGGTACAGGCGTTGACAAAGATGGAGATATCAACAGTGATCCGGTAGGTACGAACACGGATGGGTCTGCAACCGCAGTTCAGGATGGAACTCTGGAGATCAACGGAACCACCTATACGGTTCGTGAGCTGGCTTCTCAGGAGATGAAGAATTCTGCAGGGGCTACATGGGATGCAGCTACCGCAGGAAATGCGATTGGAACATGGGCATCTAGCTTTGGCGATCAGATCGATGTTGTTGTTTCTAATAACGATGGTATGGGAATGTCAATGTTCAATGCTTGGTCTAAAGACAATCAGGTTCCGACTTTCGGATACGATGCAAACAACGATGCAGTAGCAGCTATCGCAGAGGGCTACGGCGGAACCATCAGCCAGCATGCTGACGTACAGGCTTACCTGACACTCCGTGTTCTTCGTAATGCACTGGACGGTGTAGATATTGATACCGGTATCGGTACTGCAGACGAAGCAGGCAATGTGCTGAGCGAGGATGTATATGTTTACAATGAGGAAGAGCGTTCCTACTACGCATTGAACGTAGCAGTTACCGCTGACAACTATCAGGAATTCACAGATTCCACCAAGGTTTATGAGCCAGTTTCCAACCAGCTGGATGAAAGCTCTCATCCGAGAAAGAGCGTATGGCTGAATATCTACAATGCAGCAGATAACTTCCTGAGCTCCACCTATCAGCCGCTGCTTCAGAACTATGACGATCTGCTGAATCTGGATGTTGAGTACATCGGCGGTGACGGACAGACTGAGTCCAACATCACCAACCGTCTCGGAAACCCGAGCCAGTATGATGCATTTGCTATTAACATGGTTAAGACAGATAATGCAGCTTCCTATACATCTCTGCTTAATCAGTAATATCTATTGCAAGTAAAAGATGTATTGATGACGGGGGAGAAGTGATTCTCCCCTCGTTCTTTTTCGCAGTCAATGCGGGAAAGCCATGAATCTACATAGATAGGGGTAAAAACAATGGCAGGTAAGAAAGATGATATTGTCTTATCGATACGCGGCATGTGTAAGTCCTTTGGCAGAAACCGGGTTCTCGACCACATTAATCTGGATCTGAAACGAGGAACCGTCATGGGACTTATGGGTGAAAACGGCGCCGGTAAGTCAACAATGATGAAGTGCCTTTTTGGTACCTACCAGAAGGATGAGGGAACGATCTTTCTGGATGGAAAGGAAGTAAATTTCTCCGGACCAAAGGATGCCCTGGAAAATGGAATCGCAATGGTTCACCAGGAATTGAATCAGTGCCTGGAGAGAAATGTCATGGATAATTTGTTCTTGGGACGTTATCCGGTGAATTCCTTCGGTGTGGTAGATGAAGGAAGAATGAAAAAAGAAGCGTCTGAGCTTTTCAGAAGGTTGGGAATGACAGTAAACCTCACGCAGCCTATTCGGAACATGTCAGTATCCCAGCGTCAGATGTGCGAAATTGCCAAAGCAATTTCTTACAACGCAAAAGTGATTGTGTTGGATGAGCCGACTTCTTCTCTGACCGTACAGGAAGTAAATAAACTTTTTGAAATGATGAGAATGCTGAAGGAACAGGGCATCGCTCTGGTCTACATTTCCCATAAGATGGATGAGATTTTTGAAATCTGCGACGAGATTTCGGTACTCCGGGACGGTAATCTGGTTATGACAAAAGAATCCAAGGATACCAACATGAATGAGCTGATTTCAGCAATGGTTGGACGTTCCCTGGAAAACAGATTCCCGCCGGTTGACAATCATCCCGGAGAGGTGGCGCTGTCTATCCAGCATTTGTCTACGAAGTTTGAACCGCACCTGCAAGATATTACCTTTGATGTAAGGGAGGGTGAAATCTTCGGACTGTATGGATTGGTAGGAGCAGGACGTACCGAGCTTTTGGAGACGATCTTCGGCGTGCGTACCAGAGCGTCCGGACGTGTGTATTTCAAAAATCATCTGATGAATTTTAACAGCGCCAAGGAAGCTATGGAGCATGGATTTGCCATGATTACTGAGGAACGAAAGGCAAACGGACTTTTCCTGAAGAAAGACCTAACCTTCAATACCACGATTGCAAATCTGGAGCAATACAAATCAGGTGTGGCGCTCTCTGATACAAAGATGGTGAAGGCGACGGCAAAGGAAATCAAGATCATGCATACAAAATGTATGGGGCCGGACGATATGATCACCAGCCTTTCCGGCGGTAATCAGCAGAAAGTCATTTTTGGAAAATGGCTGGAAAGAGAACCGCAGGTATTCATGATGGATGAGCCTACCCGAGGAATTGACGTAGGTGCAAAATATGAAATCTATGAGCTGATCATCAACATGGCAAAACAGGGAAAGACGATCATCGTTGT
>DVFT01000017.1 GCA_018713105.1 Candidatus Limivivens merdigallinarum
AGACAGCGTCTTCTTTTCCACGTTATCCCAATCACGGCCATGCTTCGCCTTCACATAAGTATCGGTGTCTTCCAGTTCTACTTCTTCAAAAAAACGCTGCGGCCTGCTGCTTCCGGCGCAGGAATTGATGATTTCTGCAACAACTTCATATTCTGATTTCATGATAAGTTTCCTTTCTGCTTTCGTTCAGAAAGCAAGGTGTGATGAATCCCCTTCCCTATTCCTTTGCAAACATTATATCGTAAAGGGCAGCTCTGATGTAATAGGCAAATGAAAAATATTTTGCGGCAAATTATACAGAAGTGTATCGGAGGCAAAAACCGCACTTGACAGGAAGATTCAGGAATCGTATGATAAAAAGAGTAATGTAGACAGTCTGCAGCCCTTTCATCGACGGCAGGGCTGCGGAATCATACGGGAATCGATATGAAAGAGAGGGGACTATGAAGAACAAATGGAAATCTCTGCTTAGTG
Source organism: Candidatus Limivivens merdigallinarum (assembly GCA_018713105.1). GTDB lineage: Bacteria > Bacillota > Clostridia > Lachnospirales > Lachnospiraceae > Limivivens > Limivivens merdigallinarum. The sequence continues at coordinate 475 of DVFT01000017.1, forward strand.
CAGTGGTTCTTTCTGCGGTTGTAGCACAGGGACCGGCAGCAACTGTTCAGGCGGACGGTGCATCAGCAGCCAGAATGAGTACAGCCGTAAGCCAAATGCAGCAGCAGGGGAGCATAGAATTGGAGTATGAGGGCAGGAGTGAGTTCCGCCTGAAAGAAAATGAGATCCGCTTAGGGGATACGGGAACGCTTTCCTTAGAGGGAGTAAAGGCATCCAATGTACAGTGGAGGGTATCAAGACCCAGCGTGTTGTCTGTGGACAGCCAGGGCGGTATAGAGACTAAGAGAGCGGGAAGCTGTGCGGTGACTGCCACATACAGGGTGAATGGCAGGACAAGGACGGTCAGCCGGAACATCGTGGTTGTGAGCAGATGGGATGCGGAGAAAAGCAAATTTCCGTCCGGAACCTACTGGAATAACAGCCATAATCCGGACAAAGTAACGTTGAAGCCCTGCAATCACAAGGAGGACTGCAGCAGTTATATCTACGAGGTCAACATTGCGGGGGACAGCCTGAAGGCAAGCCAGTGCCACGGCTTTGCCCTGAAGGTGGCTGCGGATATCTACGGACGGCAGGATTTGGCTCATTGGAGAAAATATACCTCCTATCATGGCGTAAGCGTTGGCGATGTGGTCCGCATTTATAATCAGACGCATACGATCATCATCACCAAAGTGTATGGCAACAGTGTGGAATATGCAGACTGCAACAACGGAGACACCTGCCAGATCACCTGGGGACATGTGATGAGCAAGGATACGCTTAGGTCTGTTTATAATTATTCTTATACCCAGGGATAAAGAAAAGGAGTATTTGCTGACTGAAAAGAAAAAAACGAACCAGTTTCAAATAAACTGGTTCGTTTTTTCGTCATACTGATAATCAATACCGGCTAACGTTTCAATCAGCCAGTCTCTCTTGATTCCCCTTAAGGAACACAGAGCTTCCAGGGAATCATAGTAGTCCCGCAGCTGGGTGTTCACATAGCTTAAGAGGATGAAGGGATCTTTGGGTATCATCCGGCTTTCCTTTCTGCGCGAAGCTTTCCGTCAGAGAGAACGATCAGAATGGTATCGCCTTCGTGGATGTCACCGCCAAGGATCAGCCTTGCGGAGATGGTCTCCACGCTCTTCTGAAGGAAACGTTTTAGCGGCCTTGCACCGTATACCGGGTCGTAGCCACCTTCTATAATATAGTCTTTCGCTTCCGGTGTCAACTGGATGGAGATCTCCCGGTCGGCGAGACGTTTGTTCAGGTCAGCGACCATCAGGTCGATAATGTGCCCAATATTTTCCTTGGTCAGCGGCTTGAACATGATGATTTCATCCAGCCTGTTGAGGAACTCCGGACGGAAGTGGGCACGCAGGTCATTCATCACGGCGTCCTCAGCTTCCTTTCGGATCTCACCCGTCTCGGAGATGCCGTCCAAAAGATAGGAGGAACCGATGTTGGAGGTCATGATCAGGATCGTGTTTTTGAAGTCCACGGTACGTCCCTGGGAATCCGTGATACGCCCGTCGTCCAATACCTGCAGGAGGACATTGAACACATCCGGATGAGCCTTCTCGATCTCATCAAACAGGACAACGGAATATGGTTTCCGGCGCACAGCCTCAGTGAGCTGGCCGCCTTCCTCATAACCTACATATCCTGGAGGCGCTCCGATGAGGCGGGAGACGGAATATTTCTCCATATATTCACTCATATCAATACGCACCATATTGTTTTCATCGTCAAACAGGCTCTCAGCAAGGGCTTTGGCAAGCTCTGTCTTTCCAACTCCGGTAGGTCCAAGGAAAAGGAAGGAGCCGATGGGCTTCGTGGGATCCTTGATGCCCGCTTTGGAACGGATGATGGCGTCTGTTACCTTGTTGACACCGTCATCCTGGCCGATGACACGTTTGTGGAGGATCTCATCTAAGTGGAGGATCTTGCTCCGTTCGCCCTCTGTCAGCTTTGCGATGGGGATGCCGGTCCAGCGGGAGACGATCCGGGCAATCTCATCCTCTGTGACGCTTTCGTGTACCAGGGAAAGATCCTTATTTTTCACCTTCTCCTCCTCAATAGCAAGCTGGTCCTGCAGACGGGGCAGCTCGCCGTATTGGAGTTCTGCGGCTTTATTCAGGTCGTAGTTCTGCTTTGCCATCTCGATCTGTTTGTTCATGTCCTCGATCTGCTCACGGAGTTTGGACAGGTTTTCTACAGATGCTTTCTCATTATCCCACTGAGCCTTCTTGGAATTAAACTCATCCCGGAGCTCTGCCAGCTCCTTCTGGAGATCAGCGAGACGTTCACGGCTTAGGTTGTCGGTCTCCTTCTTCAGCGCGGCTTCCTCAATCTCAAGCTGCATCACACGCCGCCTCAGCTCGTCCAGCTCTGTAGGCATGGAATCCAGCTCCGTCTTGATCAGGGCGCAGGCTTCATCCACCAGGTCGATGGCCTTGTCCGGAAGGAAACGGTCGGAGATGTAGCGGTTGGAGAGGGTCGCGGCAGCTACCAGGGCGCTGTCGGTAATCTTGACGCCGTGGAACACTTCGTACCGCTCCTTCAAGCCCCTCAAGATGGAAATGGTATCCTCAACGCTTGGTTCATCTACCATGACCGGCTGGAAACGGCGTTCCAAGGCAGCATCCTTCTCAATGTACTGGCGGTATTCATCCAACGTGGTAGCGCCGATACAGTGCAGCTCGCCTCTTGCCAGCATGGGTTTTAGCATGTTGCCAGCATCCATGGCGCCTTCCGTTTTGCCGGCGCCTACGATCAGATGCAGCTCATCGATGAAGAGGATGATTTCACCCTCGCTTTTTTTCACTTCTTCGAGAACGGCTTTCAGACGTTCCTCAAATTCGCCCCTGTATTTGGCTCCTGCCACCAGGGCTCCCATATCCAGGGAAAAAATCTTCTTGTTTTTCAGTGTGTCAGGCACATCGCCGCGGACGATACGCTGGGCAAGCCCCTCCACTACGGCGGTTTTGCCGACGCCGGGCTCTCCAATGAGAACCGGGTTATTCTTGGTTTTTCTGGAAAGGATACGGACCACGTTCCGGATCTCGGTATCACGGCCGATCACAGGATCCAGCTTCTGATTCTTGGCTTTGTCCACCAGATCCTGACCGTATTTGTTCAGGGTATCGTAGGTGGCTTCCGGGTTGTCAGAGGTCACTCTCTGATTTCCGCGGACTGTGGAGAGCGCCTGGAGAAAACGGTCACGGGTAATGCCGTATTCCCGGAACAAATCCTTGATTCCCTTGTTGGGGTAGCGGATCAGGGAAAGGAAGAGGTGTTCTACCGACACATATTCATCCCCCATTGCCTTGGCTTCGTCTTCAGCGCTGACCAGGACATGATTCAGATCCTTTCCGATATAGACTTGTCCGCCGGATACTTTGGTTCTCTTATTGAGGGCTGCCTCCAAAGAACGGGAAAATTCTTCCTTATTAATGTCCATCTTTTCGATGAGCTTCAAAATCAGGCTGTCTTCCTGGTTCAGAAGACTGTAGAGCAGATGCTCTTCTTCGATTTCCTGATTGCCGTATTCATATGCAATCTTTTCCAGGTCATTGACGGCCTGAAGCGATTTCTGGGTAAATTTATTGATATTCATAAGCTTGCCTCCTTTTGTGGATTGTAACAAACTGAATTGTCATTTGTTCTATAACCACTATAACATAAAAAAAGAAAAATGCAAGAGAAATTTTGCAAATTTTTTAAAAAATTTAAATGTCAGAATATCATACAGAAAGAGCGGAAATTACTCTTTTTTTCTGCCGGAAGATTTTGTACAATGATGCCAGGAGCAGTGGTTCAGAATGATTGTTATTAGGAGGAAATGCGATGGGAACCAGACAGAAGTATTCGTGGAGCAGGATGACGGTGGGTGTGTGCTACTATCCTGAACACTGGGATCGGAAGCTTTGGAGGGAGGACCTTCAAAGAATGAAGAAAGCGGGCATTACGGTGATACGCATCGGGGAATTTTCCTGGAATGTGACAGAGCCGGAAGAGGGAGTGTTTTCCTATGCCTTTTTTGAGGAATTTCTGGGGATGTGCCTGGAGGAAGGGATGGAGGTCATCTTCGGAACTCCCACGGCTACGCCTCCATCATGGCTGACAAAGAAATATCCGGAGGTATTGAACTGCCGGGAAGATGGAGTCGCCTACCGCCATGGGGCAAGGCGTCACTATAATTACAATTCGCCCAAGTACCAGGAGCTGTCCGGACGGATTGTCACCAAATTGGCAGAGCATTTTGGCAAACATCCGGCGATCGTGGGATGGCAGATTGACAATGAGCTGAACTGTGAGACGGCGGAATTCTATTCGGATGCCGACACTAGGGCGTTCCGGGAGTTTTTGAAAGAAAAATATGGGAGCCTTGAACATCTCAACAAGGCATGGGGAACCGCATTTTGGAATCAGACTTATACAGATTGGGAGGAAATCGAGGTACCGGGGGTGGTGCTGGGAAATGGGTATAATCCGCACAGGCGGCTGGATTACTACCGTTTCATCTCAGAGAGCGCCATCCGGTTTTGCAGGATGCAGGCGGAGATTATCCGAAGGTACAAAAAGCCGGGGGACTTCGTGACCACCAACGGGATGTTTTGGAACCTCAACAACCACAGGATGCAGAAGGAATGCCTGGATGTGTATACCTACGATTCTTATCCCAGCTTTGCCTTCGGCCTTGACCGGGATCCGGTACATTCCACAGATTTAAACGACCGCCATTGGACCAAAAATCTCACAGAGGTGCGTTCCATCTGCCCACACTTCGGGATCATGGAACAGCAGTCTGGAGCCAACGGCTGGGTGACCAGGATGGAAGGTCCTGCGCCAAGACCCGGGCAGCTGACACTGTGGGCGATGCAGAGCGTGGCGCAGGGAGCGGATTTTATCTCCTTTTTCCGATGGAGGACCTGTACCTTCGGGACGGAGATGTACTGGCACGGCATCCTGGACTATGACAACAGAGACAACCGGAAGCTGGCGGAGGTGACGGCATTTGCAGAAAAAATGAAGAAGCTCTCCGAGGTGTGCCAGGCGGAAAACGTGGCGGCATTCGGACTTTTGAAGGACTATGACAATGTCTGGGATACGAATACGGACGCATGGCATGAGAGAGTGCACGCATACAGTGAAGAACAGATTTTTGAAATCTCAGAGCTGACCCATACGCCCTACAATGTGATCTATCTGGAAGGGGACACCACCCTTGCGGACTTAAGCGGATATCCCGTATTGGTTTACCCCCATCCGGTGATCATGACAAACGAACGCGCAGAGCTTTTGAAATCCTATGTGGAACAGGGAGGCACACTGATCATCGGCTGCCGCGCCGGCTACAAGGACAGGAACGGTCACTGTGTCATGATGCCCCAGCCAGGTCTGTTGGCAGAGCTTACGGGCTCTGATGTGGAGGAATTCACCTTTGTGAGCAAGGCGGAAGAAGAAATTTTCGCTGACTGGAACGGTCACCCCCTCCCCGTCCCAATGTTTCAAGATATAATGAGCGTTAGCGAGCGGGAACAGACGAAGTCTATTCATCGGGAGCGGCGAATGGCGATCACTGGCGAAGCCAGTGATATAATGAGCGTTAGCGAGCGGGAACAGACGAAGGTGTTAGCCGTTTATCAAGGTGGTTATTATAAGGGGAAGGCGGCCCTGATCGAGAAGAGATTGGGGAAGGGAAGGACTCTTCATCTCGGCAGTGCGTTCTGTCGGGAGAATGTACGGATGCTGCTGGACTATACAGGTGTGCTGGAACCTTTTGCCGAAACCGTGGAAGCGCCGGAAGGAGTGGAAGTGGTGATGCGGCGGAAGGAGGGACAAGAATTTCTGTTCCTGCTGAACTTCCAGAATAGAGAAGAAAGGGTATTGGTGAAAAAAGAAGGCAGATGCCTGGAAAGCGGGGAGAAGGTACAAGGAGAAATACGCTTGAAGGCGTTTGAAACCAGGGTTCTTAAGCTTTAGTCGGGGTTGTCCTTTCAGCCCGAAGCAGATATAATAGAAGGAAAAGGACATCGGGCAGAAACAGGAGGGGCGAAAACATCATGGGATTTTCAGATTATTTTGCTGTTTGGGATAAGATGACGCCAGAGCGGCAGAACAGGATTCTCGGCAGTATCGCCAGCCGCAAAGTGAAGAAAGGGGTTATCATTCAAAATGGTGGGGAAGAATGCAGCGGCCTTCTACTGATCAAGTCCGGGCAGCTGCGGGCGTACATGCTTTCCCCGGAGGGACGGGAGATTACGCTGTACCGTCTGTTTGAGCGGGATTTGTGCCTGTTTTCGGCTTCCTGCATAATGAAGTCTATACAGTTCGATGTGACGATTGAGACAGAGAAGGATACGGAGTTTTGGATCATCCCGGCGGAAGTATATAAGGGGGTTATGGAAGAATCCGCCCCTGTGGCGAATTATACCAACGAGATTATGGCAGCCCGTTTTTCGGAAGTCATGTGGCTGATCGAACAGATTATGTGGAAGAGCATGGACAAACGTGTTGCGGGCTTTCTGTTGGAAGAATCGGCACTGGAAGGTACGGAACAGCTTAAGCTCACCCATGAGAACATCGCCAACCATCTGGGAACCCATCGGGAGGTTGTCACCCGGATGCTTCGGTATTTCCAGAGTGAAGGGATGGTCAGCCTGACGAGAGGGACTGTGAAGATTATGGATGCGGAGAGGCTTAGAAGTTTGGCGGATCACTAAGAAGGTTGGACTGGCGATTTTTTGCCCAGTAAAAGACAATACCATTCAGAACGAGAAAAGTTCATTTCTGGGGGTACAATTACAGAAATCCAGTATCGCCAAAATCGGGAATTATCTATTCTTACCTGCGGTTAGCATGGTTAGGCTGCTATTAAGATCAAAACATATTGATACCCTAAAGAAAAATACAGTCCAATGAGAGCCGGGCATGGAAAAGCCTGAGCTCTTTTGGACTATATTCTTCGAAATACTATAGCAATCCAAGTAAATATCGCATCAAATCCAGTGCATCAGAACGCGAAATCCAGCGTCAGCCAGCTTCGACGTGCCCCGGCACGCCATCAGCTGCCTTCCTTGTATTTCACGCCCTGCTACACAGTCTTTGCTGTAATATTTTCTTGGATTGCTATAATATGGAAAATCGATATTAACCGGCACTGCCGCTAACTTAGCGAGCCTGCCTGATCCATCCCGCATTCCGCGGCAGCCCGGATCAGGCAGCGGTCGTTCGTCACTGCGTCATAAAAACGGAATCCGCCGGAAAAATTGTAGCTGTCAAATCCATATCCTGCCAAAATACGAGTGGCGATATAGCTTCGAAGACCACTCTGGCAGATCACATAGACCGGTTTTCCTTTTTCCAGCTCGTGGATGCGGGCACGCAGATCGTCAACCGGGATATTTCGAAAGCCGTGGATATGTCCCCGTGCGTATTCTCCGGTGGTACGGACGTCCAGCAGGGTGACGCTGCCGTCTGTGGGGAGATTGGGGACATCCTCCAGATGGAACTGCTTCAAAATACCGTCGGAGAGATTCTCAATCATAAATCCAGCCATATTGACCGGATCCTTTGCGGAGGAATAGGGCGGTGCGTAGGAAAGATCCAGATCCTTCAGCTCCGTGGCGCGAAGACCCGCCTGGATGGCTGTGGCAAGCACGTCGATCCGCTTGTCTACGCCCTCATAGCCGATGATTTGCGCGCCCAGGAGACGATAAGTCTCCTTTTCAAACACTACTTTCATGGTCATCACAGTACCGCCGGGATAATAGCCGGCGTGGTTCATGGGAGAAAGAATGACTTTGTCGGCGGCAATGCCCATCCGCTTGGCAGTGGATTCATTGATTCCGGTGGAAGCGGCTGTCAGATCAAAGACCTTGAGGATACTGCTTCCCAGAGAGCCGGCATAATGGCTGTCCCTGCCGCAGATGTTGTCAGCGGCGATCCTCCCCTGCTTGTTGGCAGGTCCTGCCAGAGAGATCAGAGTGTCCTGTCCGGTGACTAAATGTTTGATTTGTACGGCATCTCCCACAGCATAAATATCAGGAACAGAGGTTTCCATCCGGTCATTGACTAAGATACTCCCCTTTGCGCCAAGCAAAAGCCCGGCTTCTTTTGCAAGGGAGGATTCCGGTGTTACGCCGATGGCAAGGATCCCCATATCAGCGTGCAGGGGCTGCTCATCTTTTAATAATACGTCGATGCCGCCGTCTTTTTCTTCAAATCCTTCCACGGTATACCCCAGGGCAAGCTGGATACCGTGCCGGCGCATTTCCCCATGGATGAAGGATGCCATATCCGGGTCGAAGGGCTTCATCAGCTGCCGTGGGCGCTGTACGATGGTGACCTCCATTCCAAGCTCCCGGAGATTTTCTGCCAGCTCCAGGCTGATGAAGCCGCCGCCTGCCAGGATGACAGATTTTGGCTGGTTTTTATTGATATAGTCCTTGATGCGGAGAGTATCCTCCACAGTGCGGAGGGTAAACAGCTTGTCCATTCCTACACCCGGCAGCCTTGGCTGGGTGGGATGGGCGCCCGGGGAGAGGAGCAGTTTATCATAACGTTCTTCAAAAACCTCCCCAGTCTCCAGATTTTTCACCGAAACGGTCTTCTGATCCGGGTGTATTGCCAAAACCTTGTGATGAACCTTCATCTCGATACGGAACCTGGAATAAAAACTCTCCGGCGTCTGGAGGGTCAAATCCTTTTGGTCAGTGATCACATCGCCAATATAATAGGGCAAACCGCAGTTGGCATAGGAAATATAGCCCGAACGCTCAAAGACCACAATCTGGGCGTGCTCGTCAAGCCTTCGGATTCTGGCGGCTGCGGTAGCTCCTCCGGCTACACCGCCTACAATCACAATTTTCATATCAACGTTCCACCTTTCCACGATAAGCGGCGAAGCCGCCTATATTCTTCACGTTCGTATATCCCATTTTTTCTAAGAAGCCAACTGCCTGACGGCTCCGGCTTCCGGAATAACAGTAGACAAAAACGGGTGTGTCTTTATTGTCAATGACCTGTTCCGTTTTGTCAAGGGATTGGAGAGGGATATTTTGGCTTCCAGGTATGTGGCCTTCCCGGTATTCCTCCGGGGAACGGACGTCCAGCAAGACTGCCCCTGCCACGGATTCATATTCCTGAATCCCCTGGTTGATATCAGTGGATTTAAAAAAATCGAAAAAGTTCATAACCTCCCCCCTTTACAGCATTGCCAGAATCTGGCTCTTGGGACGTGCCCCCATAGATTGGCGGACGACCTTGCCATCTTTGATGACCATCAGTGTGGGAATGCTCATGACCTTGAACTGATTCGCCAGCTCAGGCTCCTCGTCCACGTTGATCTTGGCTACTTTGATATCGCCACGTTCTTTGGCGATCTCCTCCAACAGCGGGATCACCATACGGCAGGGACCGCACCAGGGAGCCCAGAAATCCAACAGAACAGGCTTATCGGAATGTAATACTTCTTCCTGGAAATTATTTTTTGTAATATGAATAGCAGACATTTGATCGTCCTCCTTATTTCGTTTTCTTTATGGCTTTATCATAGCCTATGCTTGGAGAAAGTTCTGTGATGTTGTCACAGAGGAGAACGTGGATTACCTCCTGGAAATCTCCAAGAACAGGAGATACATCCTTGCCAACAGCGACAGATGCCCGCCTAACGTCGCCTATGAGAAATTCTGCGCGGTTCGCCGGATGGTGAAAGAAGGTAAAATAAAGACAGATTTTGGACAAATAAATGCATAGACCCCGGTGCGTTCTGTTTTTATAATAGAAGGAAAACGGGAGAGGGAAGGCTTTCCTTTTTCCACATCAGTGAACGTATTTCAAAGAGCTATTTAATGCATAGAGAAGGGAGAAACGAGCATGAAAATAAAAACAGCCGGAAACGCATACCGCATCAACAACCAGGAGCAGTGGGAGCACCCCATCACGCTGTTGGTGCATGACTGGGAGTATGTCCATTGGGCCGCCGTGGGCGAGCAGATTTTTTCTCCAGAGCTTCCGTTTGCGTACCTGGGGACTTCTCCGTGGCCTGGGACGAGAACCAATGAGGAAACGCTGCCCTTGAACCATCCATTTAGCAGGAAGATCACCAAGCTCCTTCTGGATCAGGGAAGCTATGGGATGATCGTGTACGCGTTGTCGGAAAAGACCATGCGCCAGCCGGGATTTGCCGCCTTTGTGAGGCGGATGAAGGAATGCTGCCCGGAGGCGGAAGCAGTACTTCTGAAAAATGCCGGGCAGGATCTGTCCGGGATCAAAGACGAGCTGGCGGCTGAGGAAGGACTCCGGCTTGCGGTCTGGCAGCGGGAAGAGGAAGCGGAAGCCTTTTTCCGGGGGATCAGGCAGAGAGTGCTTGGAATGGCAAAACCCGCCTTTCATGATTCTCTGAACCGGGAGTGGGCGGAGTGGGTGAATTATTCCCTCAGCCAGCCTCTGGAAGATAGGGAGAAGCGGATACTTTTGGTGGGGGATTCCATCAGCGCAGGCTATGGAAGCATGGTACAGGAGCTTATGCCGGACTGGCAGGTAGACCGCCTGAATACCAGCGAGGGACTCCATCATCCCAATCTGATCCGGATGCTTGAGATCATCCTGGAGGAATATCCCTATCAGCTCATCCATATCAACAATGGAATCCATATCCACGGGATCTCAGCGGAAGAGTACGGCAGGAAGCTGGAAGAACTGTTTCAGTGGATGGAGGAGCGGTATCCTTCCATAAAGATCCTATTTGCGGCTACCACCTCGGCCAGCGAGAAGAAAGAGAAAACGGAAGAGGGGCATTTTGAGAACAGCGATTTCCGGCTGGGAGACCGGGCTCCGGTGACGGTTTCGGAGGGAGAGGGAGCGGAGTATGTCTACAGCCCTGAAAGCTCAGAAGCCTATATCCGGCTGAATGAGGAAGCCAGGAAGGTATGCGGCCGGAGAGGGATTCCCTTCAACGATCTCTTTTCCCTCTGCGTTTCCAGAGATCTCCCCAAAACGGATGAGGTTCATTTCCGGGAAGAGGGATATGCGGAAATAGCAAAGGCTGTCTCGGATCTCATAACGAAGTGTTTATGAGAAATCCAGGACAGCCTTCCCGTCAGAAATCGGTTATTTGCCCGTGGCGTTTGCACGGGGGATTCCGGAAATCTGATTCAGGGATTTCTTAAATTGGAAGGTAAACAAAACGGCAGTAAAGAATACTGCAAAGAAGTCTGCCACCGGTTCGGCCATATAGACGGCGGTAGTCTGATCCCCGCGGAAGATCATTGGCATGATATAAATCAGAGGAATCAGGAGAATGAATTTTCTCATAACTGCGACGACAATCGAGGCTTTGGCGTTTCCAAGGGCGGTAAACGTCATCTGGCAGGAAACCTGGATTCCAAAGAGGAGGAGGCAGGCCATGTAAATACGAAGCGCCGTCCGGGTAAAGTCAAGGAGTTCAGGATCCGAGGTAAACAGGGCGGCGAAAGCTCCGGGGAGCAGCATGACGCCCAGCCAGAGAATGGTGGAGTAGCAGAGGCTGCTTTTCAGCAGAAGCTTGAACGCACCTTTTACACGGTCTGCATTTTTGGCTCCATAGTTGTAGCTGATGATCGGCTGGGCGCCCTGTCCGAGTCCCTGAAGGGGGAGCATGGCGAACTGCATGACGCTGGTGAGGATCGTCATAGCGCCTACGGCCACGTCTCCGCCGTACTTCAGCAGAGAGGAGTTAAAGCAAATGGAAATCACGCTTTCGCTTGCCTGCATGATAAAGGTGGAAAGACCGAGAGCCAGGCTTGGAAGGAAAATAGCCTTTTCAAGAGCAAAGTATTTCCTCTGGATACGAAGCTGTGTCTTTTTGCCGAACAGGAAGGCCAGCACCCAGATACAGGACATTGCCTGGGAAATAATGGTAGCCAGAGCGGCTCCGCGCACTCCCATTCCAAAACCGAAGATGAAGATGGGATCCAAAACAATATTTGCCACCGCGCCGATCAGGACGGAGAGCATTCCGGTCTTGGCAAATCCTTGGGCGGTGATGAAGGCGTTCATACCGAGGGTCATCTGTACGAAAATGGTTCCGATCGCGTAGATGTTCATATAAGCGACGCCGTATTCAATCGTATTTTCGCTGGCGCCGAATGCCATGAGGAAATCCCGGTTCCAGATCAGAAGGGCGGCGGTGAGAAGCACGGAGATAATGATCTGGATGATAAAACAGTTTCCAAGGGTCTTCTCCGCAGACTCGTAATCTTTCTTTCCCATGAAGATCGAAGCTCTGGGAGCGCCGCCGAATCCGACGAAGGCAGCGAAAGCGGATACGATCATGATCAGGGGCATGCAGACCCCCACGCCGGTCAGGGCCATAGCGCCTTCCTTCGGGATATGGCCGATGTAGATACGGTCCACGATGTTGTAGAGCATGTTGATGATTTGAGCGGTGACTGTGGGAAGCGCCAGCTTCAACAGCAGTTTGCCGATGGGTTCTTTACCAAGAAAGTCTTTATCCTGGTTCATTTCAATCCTCTCCTCTCTGTTGCGAGAATGGTATTGTCTTTGATTTTTTTGTTGATGTCAAAGAAAGCGTTCAGCTCCTCTTCCGTAATTCCGCAGAAAAGTTCACCGCGAAATTCTTTGATCAGTCCATCGATGGTTTTCACGATGGGGCTGGCAGATGCAGTCAGAGTCAGATGGATTTTTCTCCGGTCTTCCTGATCCTGGCTTCGGTCCAGCAAGCCTCGCTGATACAGAGATTCTACAGCTGCCGAAACATTGCTTTTCTGCATCCTTCGGAATTCCACGATATCAGCGGCAGTGTCCTTTCCGGGATTGTTGTGCAGAAAGCTGATAATGGTAGCTTCCGCAAGGGTGAGCTGATAATCTTTGCAGATCTCTTTCAGCATACTTTCATAGAGCTGGATGATCCGGCGAAGATTGATCAGAAAATCAATGATATTGTCCATTTCCCATTCTCCTTTAACAGTTCTAAATATAATGGTTATAATTAGAACTAAATGTCTGGTTCCATTATAGCCTTTTTCAGGAATCTGTCAAGAAAAAGAACCGGCAGAATCCTGGGAGAGATTCTGCCGGTTTCTGCCGCGAGGTATGTGGCTATTTTGAAACATAGGGTTCATCAGCCGGATATCCGCCTCCGGCTTTCTGCATGGCACGCTGAACAGCGTCTTTGGAATTCTTCCAGTCCGCCTCTTTGAACTGGTAGTCAAACTTCTTCTGGAACCATTCCACATCCTCTATGACACGGTCCAGATTTTCCGTCATTTGGGGAAAAATAATCTTGAAAAGCTCTGACTTTTCTTTCTCATTCAACCTTTTTTCGGCACCGTCTACCAAATCGCCGAAATGCTCCAGGCAGAAGCCCTTGCCGTTTTTAAGAAGGGTACGGAATTCCGGATCCTTCTTGAACAGCTCAAAGAAGGTATCCAGGTAGCGCTTATAAATGGTTTCCATATGTTCGCAGATGTAGCACTTTCCGGTCTCCCGGCGGATCCAGGAGGTCAGGGGGCTGGAGTTACTGTCACCGGAAGGTTTTTTGAAACGACCAAGGAGGGAAGATTTGCCGGGGGTATAGCCATCCAGCTGTTTTTTCAGCTCTTTATTGAGCCTTTTCAGATGCGTCTCCAGGATCAATGCGGAGCCTAAGCGGTTGCCGTAGGTAAACATTTTGTGGTAGTGGTCCCGGCAGAAACCGTATTCATCTGTCTTGGCACGCACATCGTCCTCCATATAGGAAGCCTGAGATCCCAGGACGAAGTCCATTTCATGCTGTTCCAGAGAACGGCGGATGAAGCAGAAGGGACATTCATCCTGTTCTTGAAAGGCGTCCATCAGTGGTATCGTATAAAGCTGTTCTTTCATAGACATCCTCCGTGATTAACCGGCAGCAGGACGGTAGTAGAGGATCCGCTGCCACGATTTGTTAAGTTGATAGCAATCCAAGGAAGATTGCTATATTCACCGATAGGAAAATCATAGCACAGGAACGGAAGCGCCGCAAGAGGACGATTTACAAAGATTTAACCTGGATAGGAGGTTAAAATTAAAGAGAAGCTGGTAGAATACAAAAACGTATGGGCATGGTACCATGCTCGGATCAGATCGTTCAAACAACAGGAGGGTGTAACAAATTTATGGGACAGGGTATCAGGGAAATTTTGAATCAATATGTAAAAGTCGTAGAAAAAATATATGGAAAGCATTTAAAACAGATCTATTGCTCCCGGGCAGAGGATGCCTCCGGGGAAAACGAAAAAATGGAAGTGCTGCTGCTGGTAGACCTTCCGGCAGCAGAGATCCGGCGTCATTCGGAGGAGCTGGCAGAGGTTGGCTTTGAATATCTCTTCAGACATGGAGTCCGTATCCTTCCGTCTGTAAAAAGTGCGGAGGAGTTTCGGCGCTGGAATTCCATCCATCCTTTGTATCAGGCGGTGAAGCAGAAGGGAATCCTTCTGTATCAGCAGTTCGGGAAGCCGTATCTTTGGGAAGAGGCGGAGGAGTACGAAGCCCTTTCCTGATTTTATAGCAATCCAAGAAAATATCGCATCAAATCCAGTGCATCAGAACGAGAAATCCAGCGTCAGACAGCTTCGACGTGCCCCGGCACGCCATCAGCTGCCTGACGCTGGATTTCTCGTTCTGCAGTGCAGTCTTTGCTGTACAGGGAGCTACGCCCACTGAAAGGAGTCTTTCCCGGCACCCATCTCAAAATGATATTTTACAATGCCAAGATCAATCTTGGAATAGAATCCAGCGCCGGCTTTAGCGGACACTTTGTTTCCGTCCAGGCTGAAGGTGAACTTCTGCTGGTTCATGGCTGTGGGCGCCAGGAGAGCGGCTTCCACACCGGAAGTAAACCAGTCAGGAAAAGGAGCTTCTGATTTTATCACCTCGCGGGCAGGTTTGGATTTGTGGGGCAGGCCTTGGGTTTCGCCGAAACCGAGGGCGATGACAATACACAGCTTTTCGCCCTGCCCGATGAAAAAGGCAGATTTGATTTTGCTGTAGGTCATGGCAACCCAGCAGGTATTCAGCCCCAGCTGCTGGGCTTTCAGTACCAGCCGTTCCCCGTAATAACCGCAGGTTTCCTCCAGGGTGGGACCTTTCTTCCCGATCATGGCGATGTAGTTGGTGACACCGCTGAATTTGCCGTAATGCGCCATAAAGCCGGAAAAAGCCCTTGGCTCGTTGGTGACAAGCTGGATATGCAGCCCGCTTTCTTTGTTGCAGGCGGCGATCTCATTTCGCAGTGCAGAGATCAGTTCTTTGTTCAGCGCTTTGTTCTTATACTGGCGGACGCCGTCGTACTGTTCCCATTGCTTGCAAAAGAAAAATTGTCATGGTAAGATGGAAATAACAAGAATTGGGAAAATAGTTTGCAAAATGAGGTGGATGGATGAAGAACATGAAAAGGCTGCTGTTTCTCTTGATCCTGGGAGTATTGGGATGGCTGGGCATTCCGGTTGGGAGCAGAGCGGCAGAAATGGTTACGGAACAGGTAGTCTATGTCAATCCTGTTTATGAGGGAATTATTTCCAGCGAGACAATTGCTTCTAAAGAGCCTGGAATCAGCATCAGGAGCAGGGCGGCGGTTCCGTATTTTGAAACGATGCAGGATGCGGGGGCATATCTTCGGGAGGGGATCAAAAGCCGCAAGGAAGAGGTTGTGTTTCAGATTGATATGGACGACTTTAATGCACAGTCCCATACGATCAGTGAATATGCCTTCCAGGTAACTTCCGAAACGCCGGGAGATGAAGGCGATTATCTGAAATACAATTACGGAGGCTGGAAGGCAAAGGGAAGCCATGCCGTGGGAAGTACGCTTTATACCGTCACCTATACTCTAACCTATTATACCACCGATGAGGAAGAGGAGGAGGTAGGCCGTGCAATCGCCTCGGTATTATCCTACCTGAACCTGTCTGGCAAATCGGATTATGAAAAGATCGCTGCCGTCTATGAATATGTATGTTCCAATGTAACGTATGATTATGGTTCTTACGAAGAGGGAGATTATCACAAATATACCACGTACAATGCCGTGATCAAAAAGAAAGCGGTGTGCCAGGGCTATGCCAGCCTGGTTTACCGTCTCCTCCGGGAGAGCGGGGTGACGGCCAGGGTCATTGCAGGAGTCGGAGCCTCAGAGGCACATGCCTGGAATATTGCGCCCATCGGGGGCGTTTATTACAACCTGGACAGTACCTGGGATGCCAATTACTCCAGGGGAAGCTACCGCTATTTTCTCCAGAATCAGGCGGAATTCGTGCAGCATACCAGGAACACGGAATTTTCAACCGGAGCGTTCCTGACGGAGTATCCGATGGCGGCGGAATCCTACCACAACTGGAGCGAGGATGGGGCGGCGTACAAAGCGGCGACCTGTGAGGAACCGGGAGAGGTCATTTATGGAAGATGCATGGACTGTGGGAAGGTGAACTCAGAGGAGCTGCCGCGCCTGGGCCATGACTACAGCGAATGGGTGGAAACAAAAGCGGCGACCTGTACAGAGGAAGGAACGGAAACCCGAAGCTGCCAAAATGCAGGCTGTACGAAGACAGAGACCAGGAAGACCTCCCGGCTGGATCACATCTATGAAGCATGGACAGAAGAGAAGGCAGCTACCTGCACCCAGGCAGGGTTACGGGTTCCATATTGTGTCCTCTGCGGGGCGAAAAATTCAGCAGGAGCCCAGACGATTGCGCCGCTGGGTCATTCCTACGGTGCCTGGACCGTGACAAAAGCAGCCGCCTGCACCGCAGCCGGGGAGCAGAAACGAACCTGCAGCCGCTGCCAAGAGACGGAGACACAGGCGGTCAAAGCCTTGAGTCATCAGGCAGGGGAATGGAAAACGGTGAAAGCAGCCACTTGTACCACGGCAGGAGAACAGACCAAAACATGTACGGTCTGCGGAGAGATCCTGGAGCGGGCGGCCATCCGGCAGACAGGGCATACGTTTTTGGCATGGACACAGGTGAAGAAGGCCACCGTACTGGCGGAGGGACAGCAGAAACGGATCTGTACGGTCTGCGGTTATGCGGAGACCCAAAAGACGGCAAAGGAAAAGCCGACGCTTGTTTTGACTGCCGGAAACATTACGATGCAGGCGGGTAAGTCTACCGCAGCGGTGAAGGTCAAAAGATGCGGCGCCGGCGACCGGGTGGTATCCTGGACGTCCTCCAAGCCGAAAGTAGTGACGGTCAACAAGAAAACAGGAAAGCTGACGGCCAAAAAGACAGGAACGGCATATATCACAGTAAAGATGAAAAGCGGTATCCAGAAGCGCATCCGCGTCAAGGTTCAAAAGGCTGCGGTGCAGACGAAGAAGCTGACCTTGAATAAGACAAAGCTGACGCTGAAAAAGGGCAGGCGGTTCAGGCTTCAGGTCACCAGGATGCCGGTGACGGCCACGGATAAGATCACCTATATCTCCTCCAACAGCAAGGTGGCGAAGGTCTCATCCAAGGGGCTGATCACTGCACGGAAGAAAGGAACGGCAGTCATCACAGTGAAATCCGCCGGCGGAAAGAAAGTACGCTGCCGGGTGACCGTCAAGTAAAAACTTTGCGGAAATAGACCGTTCTGCAGAATGGACGGAGAGATCCAGATGTAAGGAGCAGCTATGAATTCATTATATACAGCATTGCGGGAATATACGGAATCCGATGCCTATCCCTTCCATATGCCGGGACACAAGCGCCAGGTCTTGGAGTTTGCCAACCCGTTCTCCATTGATATCACGGAGATCGACGGCTTCGACAATCTCCATCATCCGGAGGGGATCCTGCTTCGGGCGCAGCAGAGGGCAGCAGAGCTCTACGGGGCAGACAGGACCTACTACTTGGTGAATGGGAGTACCTGTGGGATTTTAAGCGCCATATCGGCGGCGGTGGACAGAGGAGGGGAAATCCTTCTGGCAAGGAACAGCCACAAGGCAGCCTATCACGGCGCCTATCTGATGGGGCTTACTACCTATTATGTTTATCCACAGCCGGAGACGGAATGGGGGATAAATGGAGGAATTTTGCCAAAAGATGTGGATAACCTTCTAAACAAGCATCCCAACATCCAGGCAGTCCTGGTCACCTCCCCCACCTATGACGGGATCGTTTCGGATATCGAGGGGATTGCAGAGGTTGTCCATCGGCACGGCTGTTCCCTGATCGTTGACGAGGCGCATGGGGCACATTTTGGGTTTCACCCCTATTTTCCTGAGAGTGCGCTGAACAAGGGCGCTGATGTGGTGATCCATAGCCTGCACAAAACCCTCCCCTCACTGACCCAGACTGCCCTGCTCCATGTAAAGGGAAGCCGGGTTTCCAGGGAGAAGCTGGAGAGATTCTTGGGGATTTATCAGAGCAGCAGCCCATCCTATGTGTTTATGGCTGGAATGGACGAGTGCATGATATACCTGAAGGAAAAAGGAAAGGATGCGTTTGAAAAATTTGCCGGAAGGCTTGCCCATTTCCGAAGGAGGATGGAAGGGCTTCAGAGGATCCGCCTCCTGGGAGGATGGAAACGGGGAGAGTATGGCATTTATGACGCAGACCCTTCCAAATTGATCCTGTCCGTAAAGGGGTATGAATCGGGAGAATGGCTGTATCAGAAGCTGAGGCAGGAGTACGGTGTGCAGCTTGAGATGGCGGCGGGAAGCTATGCGCTGGCGCTGACCTCCCTGAAGGATACGGAGGAGGGATTTGGGCGGCTGGAACAGGCACTCTGTGAGATTGACCGGGAACTGGAGGAACGAGACCGGAACCAGCGAAAGAACGCCCAGCATTCGGAGAAACCGAAAGCGGCAGCCAGAAAAGAGGGGGCAGCCGGGAATATTGGGAATGCCGGACATGGGCTTGATACCGTGATGGTCAATGAGAAGGTACTGGAGCTTGCTGAAGCCCTGGAACGGGAACGGACGGAGGTGCTTCTGGCGGAAAGCGAGGGGAAGGTTTCCGGGGAGTTTCTCTATCTTTATCCTCCGGGGATTCCCCTTCTGACTCCTGGGGAAAGGATCGGAAGGGACTTGCTTGAGCGCATAGAAGGCTACAGGAGCCAGGGACTGTCCCTGCAGGGCCTTAGGGACTATCGTGCACAGAGGATTCAGATCATAGCAGAACAGGATGGAATTTGAAATGGGAAAAATCTTTTATATTATGGGAAAAAGTTCTTCGGGAAAGGATACCGTCTTTCAGGAGCTGCTTGGCAGAGAGGAACTGGGTCTTAAACGGATTGTCCTCTACACAACGAGGCCCAAGCGGAGCAAGGAGACGGAAGGGATGGAATATCATTTCGTGAACGAGGAAGATTTAGAGCAGTTTCAGAAGAACGGAAAGGTCATTGAACTTCGCGCTTACCATACGGTTCAGGGAATCTGGAAGTATTTCACCGTGGACGATGAGAATCTGGATCTGGAAAATTTCAGCTATCTGGCCATCGGAACCCTGGTTTCCTATGAGAAAATGAAGCAATATTTTGGAAGCGGGCTTCTCCTGCCCATTTATATTGAGGTGGCGGATGAGGTGCGTCTGGAACGCGCCCTCATCCGCGAGAAAAAACAGGAGCGGCCGGATTACAATGAACTCTGCCGGAGATTCCTGGCGGACAGCGAGGATTTCTCAGAACAGAACCTGCGGGCAGCAGGGATTGACCGGAGGTTCCAAAATAATGGGGACAGAAGTCTCTGCATCTCGGCCATTGCGGCGTTTATCAAGGAAAACTTATCATAGAACCTTTATTCTGCCAGATAATCAATCCTAACGGGAGATGCTCCCAGCAGCTCTTTGCTGCGTTCATCCGGCTGGCTGAATCCTGCGTACAGGGAAAAGTGTTTTCCGTCCACGATGTGCCGTCCGTTGTCGTCTACTACGGTAAAAGCACGCTCCGGTATGGTGAGTTCCACGGTTTTCGTTTCCCCAGGCTGAAGTTCCACTCTTTGGAAGCCGCAGAGCTGAGGATTTAACACGGCATATGCGGAGTCCATACATTTGATATAAACCTGGAGCACTTCACAAATGCTTACCTCCCCGGTATTGCAGACCTGGGCGGATACCACTGCCCCGGAATCCGTCTTTCGGATGTGGGCGGACGTTGTCTTGGCTTTTCCGTAGGTCAGGCCGTAACCGAACGGATACTGGGTCTTTTTCTGCATATATCGGTAGGTTCTGCCTTCCATGGAATAATCCTCAAAGGGAGGAAGATCCTCCAGAGAATTGTAGAAGGTGACGGGAAGTTTTCCGGAAGGAGACGTTTGGCCGAACAGGACCTCTGCCACAGCGTTTCCGCCCCTTCCGCCCGGATACCAGGCGTAAAGGATTCCGTCGAAGTATTCTGAGACAGCGCCAAGATCAATATCGCTTCCGGCCATCATGCAGACGATGACCGGTTTTTTCGTCGCTGCCACTGCTTCGATAAGTTTCCGCTGGCAGGCAGGAAGCTGCAGGTCCGTCTTATCTCCCGAGAAGTAGCTGTTTCCGGTATCGCCTTCTTCTCCTTCCAGCGTCTCATCCAGTCCAAGACACAGGATGACCACATCGCTGTTTTCCGCCACAGTGACGGCCTCTGACAGACGGTCCAGATCCTGAGCCAGAGATTCCGTTTTGTTAAGGGACAGGCTGCAGCCTTCGGAGTAGAGAATCCGGATATCGTCGTTTACATATCTGCGGATTCCTTCAAGGACGGTGACATACTCGGAGGAAGTGCCGTGATAGTTGCCGATGAGGGCAGAGCGGCTGTCGGCATTGGGGCCAATGACGCCGATGGTATGGAGATTCTCTTTCTTCAGCGGCAGAATCTGGTTTTCGTTTTTCAAAAGGACGATGCTCTCCAGAGCGGCCCGGTGCGCGATTTCCAGATGTTCTTTGCAATCTACTTTTGTATAGGGAATGTCGTCGTATTCGCTTCCATCAAACAATCCCAGCAGGTAACGGGTTGTGAACAGTCTCACAGCGGCTTCTGTGATGGCTTCCTCCGTGACAAGCCCGTTATGAAATGCGTTGAGAACGTGGAGATAGGTATTTCCGCAGTTCAGATCGCACCCTGCGTTCAGAGCCATGGCGGCCGACTCCATGGGCGTGGAGGTTACCATATGGTTTTCGTGGAAATCACGGATTGCCCAGCAGTCGGAGACGAAATGGCCTTCAAAGTTCCAATCCTGCCGCAGCTTTTTCTCGATCAGAGTCTTGCTGCCGCAGCAGGGTTCGCCGTTTACGCGGTTGTATGCGCCCATGACGGCCTCTACATGGCCTTCCTTTACAAGGGCTTCAAAGGAGGGGAGATAGGTCTCTTCCAGATCTTTCTGGGAGACGCGGGCGTCAAACTCGTGCCGGAGTTCTTCCGGGCCGGAGTGTACGGCATAATGCTTGGCGCAGGCAGCGGCTTTCATGGTTTCCCCATCCCCCTGCAGTCCCTTTACATAGGCTACTCCCAGGCGGCTTGTCAAAAAAGGATCTTCCCCGTAGGTTTCGTGTCCTCTTCCCCAGCGCGGATCTCTGAAAATATTGACATTTGGAGACCAGAAGGTCAGACCTTTGTAAATATCCCGGTCTTCCTGTTTGCTGGCTGCGTTATATTTGGCACGCCCTTCCTCTGCGATGACAGCGCCCATCTGATGGATGAGCTCCTCATCAAAAGATGCGGCCATTCCAATGGCCTGGGGAAATACGGTGGCTGTGCCGGCCCTTGCAACCCCATGAAGGGCTTCATTCCACCAGTTATAGGCGGGAATGCCAAGTCTCTTGATCGCGGGTGCGTCGTATCTTAATTGGGAAGCTTTTTCCTCCACGGTCATGTTGGAGACCAGTTCTTCCGCTTTTTTTCTTGCGTTTTTTCGGTTCATTCCAGAACTTCCTCCATCAGTGATAGTGATGAGCATTTTCCAGCATTTGGCTCTTTACTTTCATGAGCCTGGTCTGAGAGCTGCGCTCGTTTTCATCCAGCTTCATGGTGATGTAGCGGATGTTTTTCTCCGTTTCCGGGATCACCACATGTTCAAGGGCATTGACACGCCGGCGGGTTTTCTCAATCTCAGAGGCTAAAAGCTGGCAGGATTTCTCACACTCTGCCAGACGGAGCATGTCGGGCAGGAGGACTGCCAGGTCTTTGACCGCGTCGTCCAAATCGCCGGAAGTGAACGCGTAGCCGTAGGAATAGATATCGTTGGGGTTGGAAGTCCTGGTCTTGTAGTGAAAGACAGGAATCTCTACGCTCATCACATTCTTGGTCTCCACATCCAGGTAAACTTCCTGCTTGGGAGCCATCAGGGCAACGTTTAGGGCCTCGTCGGACATACCGGCCCTGGCAAGGGCGAAGTTTTGATTGGCCGAGAGGATGCCTGCTTCGATGGTTTCCCGCAGTGTCTTGTTTTCCCGGACCAGATCCAGGAATTGGCGCATCAGTTCATCCCGTTTATCTTTTAAAAGCTTATGCCCGCGCCTGGCAGTGATCAGTTTTTTCTTAAGCTTCGTCAGCTCCATGCGGGTAGGATTTACATGCTTGCTGCTCATAATCTGTCCTTTCTCTGGCGAGAATGTTCCGCAAAGCGGATGGATTCTCGCCTATGCTTCGTAGAATTCATCCAGAAACTTGTCTTTGATACGTTTCAGCTCGCTTCTGGGGAGAATCCGGAGGAGTTTCCAGCCGATTTCCATGGTTTCTTCAATACTTCGGTTGGTGTAATAGCCCTGGGAGACGTATTCCCTTTCAAAAGCATCCGCAAATTTTGCGTACAGCTTATCCATATCGGTGAGAGCGGCTTCTCCCAGGATGACCATGAGTTCCTTGGCGTCTTTTCCACGGGCATAGGCGGAAAAGAGCTGGTTCATGACGTCTGCGTGATCCGCTCTGGTTTTCCCTTCTCCGATTCCCTTATCCTTCAGTCGGGAGAGGGAAGGAAGTACATCGATGGGCGGGGCGATATTTTTTCGGTAAAGCTCCCGGCTTAAGATGATCTGCCCTTCGGTGATATATCCGGTCAGGTCGGGGATCGGATGGGTCTTATCGTCCTCGGGCATGGTCAGGATGGGGATCAGGGTAATGGAACCGTTCTTGCCTTTCTGGCGTCCGGCTCTTTCATAGAGAGAAGCCAGGTCTGTATACATGTAGCCGGGATATCCGCGGCGTCCCGGCACTTCCTTGCGGGCCGCAGAGATTTCGCGGAGCGCGTCTGCGTAGTTGGTAATGTCCGTCAGGATGACGAGGACATGCATATCCTTTTCGAAAGCCAGATATTCTGCGGCGGTGAGCGCCATTCTGGGGGTGGAGATACGTTCCACGGCAGGGTCGTTGGCCAGGTTGATGAACATGACGCTGCGGTCGATGGCTCCCGTCTCCCGAAAACTATCCATGAAGAAATTCGCTTCCTCAAAAGTGATTCCCATGGCAGCGAAGACGACGGCAAAAGGTTCCGTAGTTCCCCGTACTTTCGCCTGCCGCGCGATCTGAGCCGCCAGATTGGCGTGGGGCAGACCGGAAGCGGAGAAAATAGGAAGTTTTTGTCCGCGCACCAGGGTATTCAAGCCGTCGATGGCGGAAATCCCTGTCTGAATAAATTCCTGGGGATAATTTCTGGCTGCGGGGTTCATAGGCAGCCCGTTGATATCCCGACGCTGTTCCGGAAGAATCTCCGGGCCGCCGTCGATGGGACGGCCCAGGCCGTCGAACATACGGCTCAGCATATCCTCCGACACGCCAAGCTCCATGGACCGGCCAAGGAAGCGTACTTTGCTGGAGCTTAAGTTGATGCCCGTAGAAGCTTCAAAAAGCTGAACCAGCGCATTGCCCCCATCGATCTCCAGCACCTTGCAGCGTCTCTTTTCGCCGTTTGCCAGTTCGATTTCCCCAAGTTCGTTGTAGGTGACGTCCTGTACGCCGCGCACCAGCATCAGAGGACCGGCCACCTCTTCTATGGTTCTGTATTCCTTTGGCATTAGAAGTCCTCCTTTTTGGCTAAGATTCCCTGGATTTCCTCCCTAAGGACGTCTTGGATTTCGGTGAAGGCATGATCCAGATCCTGCTCTTCGGTGTATTTGAAGCGGCCGATGGGTTCACGGACCGCAAGCTTGACCAAATCGTTGACGTCGGCTCCCTCTTCCAGGGCGCGTTCGGATTCTTCATAGCAGGAGAGGATAAGCCTCATCAGCATGTGCTGCTTTTTCAGGGAAGAATAGGTATCGGTTTCGTGGAAGGCATTCTGGTGAAGAAAATCCTCCCGGATGGAACGGGCAGCCTCCAGCTTCAGCCTGTCGGGGGCGGAGAGAGCGTCCATTCCTACCAACTGTACGATTTCATTCAGCTCGGATTCTTCCTGGAGAAGCCGAAGCATCCTGGCCCTAAGATCCGTCCAGTCATCCGCCACTTTGGCGTTGAACCATTTTTCCATGGTATCCACGTAGAGGGAATAACTGCTCAGCCAGTTGATGGCGGGAAAATGGCGTTTATAAGCCAAATCCGAATCCAGGCCCCAGAATACTTTCACGATACGTAAGGTTGCCTGGGTCACCGGTTCGGAGATATCTCCGCCTGCAGGGGATACCGCTCCGATAACGGACAGGGCGCCTTCCCTGTTATCTTTTCCCAAGGAAATCACTCTTCCGGCTCTTTCGTAGAACTGAGCCAGACGGGAACCCAGATATGCGGGATATCCTTCCTCACCGGGCATTTCTTCCAGACGGCCTGACATTTCACGGAGGGCTTCCGCCCAGCGGGAGGTGGAATCTGCCATCAGCGCCACGGAATATCCCATATCACGGAAGTATTCCGCGATGGTGATGCCTGTGTAAATGGAAGCCTCCCGGGCAGCCACAGGCATGTCTGAGGTATTGGCAATCAGGACGGTTCGTTCCATCAGGGATTTTCCGGTCTTAGGGTCTTTCAGTTCCGGAAATTCGTTGAGAACGTCCGTCATCTCGTTGCCGCGTTCTCCGCACCCGATATAGACCACAATGTCGGCGTCCGCCCATTTGGCCAGCTGGTGCTGCACGACTGTTTTTCCCGAACCGAAGGGACCGGGAACGGCGGCAACGCCGCCTTTTGCAATGGGAAACAAGGTATCGATCACTCTCTGTCCGGTAATGAGGGGCATATCAGGGGAAAGTTTTCTCTGATAAGGACGACCCTGCCGTACCGGCCATTTCTGCATGAGGGTTAAGGGATGTTCCAGGCCTTTTTCGTCTGTCAGAACTGCGATGGTATCCGTCACGGTATATTCGCCTCCCTGAATGGAGGTCAGAGTTCCGGAAATACCTGGAGGAACCAGGATCTTCTGGCGGACGACGTCGGTCTCCGCCACATACCCTAAGACGTCTCCTCCGCTCAGGCAATCTCCTGATTGGGCAGAAGGCTTAAAAAGCCATTTTTTCTCCCGGTTCAGGGAGGGAACCTCGACGCCGCAGTTCAGAAGGTTTCCTTTTGTGAGCTTCATGATTTCATCCAGGGGACGCTGGATGCCGTCGTAGATATTGCCAATCAGACCCGGCCCCAGTTCCACGCTCAGAGGAGCTCCGGTGGATTCTACCGGTTCCCCGGGCCCCAGGCCGGAGGTTTCCTCGTAGACCTGGATGGAAGCCTGGTCACCGTGAATCTCGATGATTTCACCGATCAGGCGCTGGCTGCTTACACGCACCACGTCAAACATGTTGGCGTCCCGCATCCCCTCCGCAATGACCAGCGGTCCGGCTACTTTTTTTATTACGCCTTTACTCATTTTTTATAACCTCCATTGTATCAGGTTTCTGAATCATTCTGAAAGATAATGTCAGATCCTACCGCCTGTTCCACAGAACGTTTGACGGAACGGATCCCGCGCCCTGTATTTCCCGAGATTCCGGGAATCAGGATAATAGCAGGAAGGTCGGCTTCCTGATAGCGGTCGATTTCAGTCTCTATCTTTGCTGCCAGAGCCTCTGTGATATAGATGACGGCATAGCCGCTTTCCGAGAGCTCACGCAGCTTTCTCGCGGCTTCCAACGGGTCTGTCAGAGGAAAATAGGCAAGTCCCAGGGCAGCGAAGCCGTAAATACTGTCCAGGTCTCCCATAACTGCGATTTTATACATAAGTTTCCCTCACCCTTTCCCGGAGGGATTCTTCAGGAAGATGGTTGATCTTTCCTGACAGAATGATCCGCACCGATTTGATTTCATTTTCTCTGGCAAGGATGTAAGCTGCCAGCGGTCCAAGTCCGAAGGGGACGTGGAGTTGGGGACGGATTCTCTGGATCAGCAGGTTGTCGCACCAGCGTTCAAAGGCGGAACAGGAAACATCCAGAGCGTCTGTTCCTTTCCCGTAGGCTGTGGTCTTGAGATATTCGGAAAGTCCCTTTCGCCCTTTGCCGGAAGCTTCGATGAGAGATGGAAGATCCAGGGAATCGCAAGGTACCAGAGCCTGTGTCAGAAAATCTGGTTCCTTCCCGGTGCGAAGGGCGCGGTAAGCGATTTTGATATCAGCGGCCGCCACGGTAAGCTCGCCGTATAGGGCTAAAAATTCGTTCCCCGAATCTTTGCCTGCCTGATAGACGGCAGTCAGAGCCGCCCGATCCAGAATTACATCGCAGAGCTGCCCGTCGTGGGTGGTAAGAAGCGTCTCATAGGCAGTCCTGGCCGGCGTCTGCATCGTGGAAGGAAGCTCCGAAAACAGCTTTTTGGAAACAGCCGTTTGGATCACTTCAGGATCTACCGTACCGTGGCTGATGTAAATGCCGGGGAGATGAACGTCCATACAGGTCTCCTTGATCGCGGCTTTCAGATTGTGGTAATCATTTCCGTAGAGGAAGACGTTGAATACAGAAAGGTCCCCGACCAGTTCTTCCATAAGCTCCCAGAGCCGCTCACGTTCCTTGGAGAGAAGTTCAAAGGGAGCTTCCCCATCCTTATCGCCCCATCCTTTTTCGCGCAGCAGCCGGATGCAGGAATCACAGTCGGGGGCGGATACGAGCTGTTCCAGAAACGAGGCGGACAAAAGCTTCCCTTCTCTGGCACGAATTCGCGCTACCGCATAGGTATAGTCATTTTTTGCCATGTAACGAGTCCTCCTTTACGGAAAAAGGATTGGGTAAACCAGGTCTTTCAAGGCGTCTCTTTCCGAATCGAACAGAGCGTCGAAGGAACAGTTTTCCTCGATCCCTCCGTAGGACAGGATAAAGCCGCCGTCCAGATCTTTCGGAATATCAGAAATATGAAGGATGCCTCCCGTCTCCTTTAAGGCGTCGTTTAAGGCCGCCTCAAATCCAGCGGGAAGCCTTAAAAGATCCTTCCTGGAAAAGTGGATCTGTCCTTCTTTGGGAAGAGCTGACTTTTTGGCCAGCCGTATCACGGTGTCGAAATAGTCTTTTGTCTCCAGGTTTTTCAGATGCTCCAAAGCTTCCGAGAGCACCTCTTGGATCAGACGCTGGCGGCAGGCAAGGAGCCCTTGGCGGTACCGGAGATTTGCCCCGGAGCTGCCGCGGGCGAGAATGTCCGCTGTATTTTGTTCCGAACGCAGCCGGATTGCCTGAATTTCCTGCTCAGTCTCTTTGTCGGCCTTAGCAAGAAGTTCTTCCGCTTCCTTCCTGGCAGCGGAAAGGGTCTTTTCGGCAGCGTCCTCGGAACTTTTTAAGATCTGTTCAATGATGTTGTCGAGTCCCGCCATACTGCATACTCCTTTCTGACCGATCAAACCGGAAGTCCCTGAATACCGAAGATTGCCAGAATAGAGATCAGCAGCGCCAGGATTGCGTAGGTCTCTACCATGGCCGGAAAGATCATGGCTTTACCAAACTGATCCGGGCGTTTGGCCACCAGACCGATGGAGGCCACGGAGGCTCTTGCCTGGCGGATTGCGGATTTGTATCCCACAAATGCCATGGGAAGGCAGGCTACCAGATACAGGAGTCCCTTGATGATAGAGATTTCCGAGCTTCCTCCCATGATGCCGATCTGGGTTAAGGTGACGAAACCGATGAGCAATCCGTAGATTCCCTGGGTACCGGGGAGAAGCTGAAGAACCAGCACCTTGCTGAACAGGGTAGGATCTTCCGTCACAACTCCTGCAGCGGCTTCACCGCTCATGCCAACGCCAACAGCAGAACCGATTCCTGCCACCAGGGCTGCCAGCACAGCGCCCAATAATGCCAAAAGCACTCCCAAATTTTCCATGATTTCCATAATTAGATGTCCTCCTTGATTTTATAGTGTTTTGTATGAATGGCAAAAGGATTGAATTTCTTTCCGCCGCCGTCATAAAATTTTCCGAAAAATTCCACGAACTGGAGACGGTTGGTGTGGACATAAGCTCCCAGCGCATTGATGGCCAGATTCAGCCCATGTCCGATGACAAATACGAGAAGAAACAGGATGATTCCCGGTATGGAACTGCCCAGCATACTTCCAAGCTGGTTAAACACCGTCGAGATGACGCTGGTGGCAAGTCCCAGGGCCAAAAGCCTGGAGTAGGAAAGGATGTCGCTGAGATAAGAGGTTACCCCGTAAGCCCCATACAGCCCTTTCAAAATACGTTTGCCCCAGTTTTTGGATTCCCGTCCGCTTGTGAAAATGATACCCACAAGACCGATAAGGGCAGCGGCGGCGGAAAGGATTCCCACCGGGGCTGGAAGTGTGAAGGTCAGCCCCAGCATCTCAGTGAACATTGGCATGGTCAGCATATAGATGACTGCGCCGCCTACCAGCAGGTACCAGAACACGACGTCGTAAATGCCATCTGCCAGGTGTCCGCTTTTTACCAGGACATATAGTTTTACGCCAAGTCCCGCAAAGAGATGTACAATGCCGAAAGCAAAGGAAAATACCAGCATTTTCATCGGGAAACTGATGGGCTCAAACCACAGGGGCGCCAGCCGGATATCCGGCCGGTTGAAAAAGGTCGTGGCGATGACGTTCACCGCATCTCCGAAAAAGCTTCCGAACATGAACCCCCAGAAGGTTGTGGAAATTCCGCAGAACAGGAAGAGTTTTAACGTCTTTTTCATGCCCGGCTCCAGGTTTTTGTATTTTCTGATTACATAGAGACAGCCGAAGATCATGATCAGCCCATAAGCTGCATCTGAGAGCATCAGCCCAAAGAGCAGGTAATAAAAGGGAGCCATGACGGCCGTGGGGTCCAGTTCTCCCTTTCCGGGAAGACTATAGCTTTCCACGATGCTTTCCGCAGGTTCCGCTAGGAAATGGTTGTGGAGAAGGATGGGAACCTCCTCGTCCTCTCCGGGATCTGTGACCTCTACGAAGGCGTCGTATCTGTCCGACAGCATTTTTTCCAGGGAAGAAGCCTTCTTGGCAGGAACGAATCCGGTGATGAAAAAGGCATTTTTTGACTGCGAAAGACTGTTCAGCACCTGGTATTTCTCAGCCCGCATGGTATAGTAATCCATGACGAATTTCAGATCTTCCCGAATCTTGCCAAGGGAAATGATCTCCTGTTCCAGGGAATGAATCCTTTCCTCAAGCGTGGAGAGTTCCTGTTCAATCTCTTCCTTCCGGAGCGCCGGAACCTGTGAAGAGAGGATCGGTTTCTGGAAATTCAGCTCTTTTAAAGCCTTCTCCACAGAAGGAACATCCTGCTTTTTGCAGAGGATGAAGATACAGGTCTGTATTTTGGAAGAGCTCACCAAAGACAGGCAAAGCTCTGCGTCTGTGCGTTCTGATAATGCCTGAGCCAGGGAATCAGAGGTATAGGTTTTCGGCAATGAGCCGATGAAAGCGGCAGTCTCTTTGGTGCCTGCAAAATCCAGAGGAAGATCTAAGCTTTGCCAGGGAGAGAGCGCATCCAGCTCCTGGTGAAGCTTTGGAATGGCGCCCCGGCAGTCCCCTAACGTTCTGGAGAGGGCCAGGATTTTGGATGCCGTTTTCATGATCTCACCATGTCGACAAGCCAGATTCTCATACTCTTCCAGAGTGAGCAGAGTCCTGCCGGCAAAGGAATCCAGCATTCCCTTTTTCTCCGGCACGTATTTGTCGAGGACCAAGAGCGCCTGCTCTGCCTGTCCTGCATTCCGCAGGAATACCGCCTGGGAAGCGGAGACGTCCATTTTCTTTAACAGGTCATCCTCAGCTACCTCGTCTGTGATCTCCAGGACTTCCTGGCGCTGCAGAAATTCCAGAATATGTTTCCGCTCCTTTTTCAGACCCAGAATCAGCACTTTTTTCATTGGAACGACAGCCATGTTAAGCACCTCCTTTCTTAAACTGATTAGATTGGGTGAACCGTCAGAGAAGGTAATCCAGGACAGCCTGGATGGCGGCAGCCTTTCGTGTGGAAACAGCTTGGACGAAACGTTCTTCTTCCGATTTTGCCCGGATATCCGCTTCCTGCATCATGGCTTCACATTGGGATCTGGCCGTTTCCATGGCGGCTTCTTCGTCGGAACGTGCTTGTGCGATCCGCTGCTCTCTGGATCTGGACGCTTTTCCTTTTGCTTCTTCTACGATGTTTTTCGCGTCCTGCGCTGCCTGGGCTTCCATTTGGGATGCTTCTCTTTCCGCCTGGCGTACTGCTTCTACGATTTCACGAGCCAAAGCTTACCCTCCTTTCTGAAAGATGTTTCTAAAATAATCTGTCGCAACTTAAGTAAATTATACGTGTTTCCTCTGCTTTTAGCAATGGAAATGGGGAAAACTTTTAATGCGAACCTCCATAAAATATGTTATAATGAAACGGTGTACCGGCGCATTTCCGTTTCGGCAAACGGAAGGAGTGCAGCTGTACACTTGCCCGCACAGTTCCATGTGTTGGGCGATTGCCGTGACAGACGAAGGAGGTGCGGACTATGTCAGGATTTCAACAGATCATAGGCCATGAGCAGATTATAAATCACTTAAAGAGCGCAATGAAATGGAATAAGGTTTCCCATGCCTATATTTTTAATGGAGAGAAGGGGTCAGGGAAGAAGATGCTGGCGAATGCCTTTGCCCAAATGCTCCAGTGCGAAGGGGAAGGAGAGAAGCCATGCGGAACATGCCGTTCCTGCAGGCAGGCGGAAAGCGGCAACCATCCTGATATTATCCGCGTGATCCATGAAAAGCCCAATTCCATTGGAATTGAGGACATCAGAGAGCAGCTGGCAGGGGATATCCAGATCAAGCCTTACCAGAGCAGATACAAGATTTATATTGTCCCGGATTCGGAGAAAATGACGGTGCAGGCACAGAATGCACTGCTGAAGACGATCGAGGAGCCGCCTTCCTATGCGGTGATCCTTTTTTTGACCACCAATGCGGCATCCTTTCTGCCTACGATCCTTTCCAGATGTGTGGTGCTGAACATGAAGCCGGTGCCGGATACGGAAGTACGGAAGTATCTGATGGAGCATGTAGAGATACCGGATTATCAGGCGGATGTCTGTACTGCCTTTGCCCAGGGAAACATCGGGAAAGCAGTCAAGCTTGCCACCTCGGAGAACTTCAATGAGATCAAGATGTCTGCCTTGTACCTGGTGAAGCATATTCCAAACATGGATATCAGCGAAATCACAGCGGCAGTGAAGGCGGTTACCGAATTTAAGGTGGATATCCAGGATTATCTGGATCTTCTGGCTGTGTGGTACCGGGATGTCCTCTATTTCAAGGCGACCAATGATGTCAACGGCTTGATTTTCAAGGAGGAAGTCAAATATATCAGAGAGCAGACAAACCATGGTTCCTATGAAGGGATGGAACAGATCCTTCAAGGGCTGACCAAGGCAAAGGAAAGACTGAACGCCAACGTGAACTTTGACCTGACCATGGAGCTTCTGTTCTTGACCATAAAGGAGAATTTAATGCAATGATAAAAATTATCGGAGTCAGATTTCGGACTGCGGGGAAAATTTACTATTTTGACCCCAAGAAGCTGCCCATCAAAAAAGGCGACCACGTCATTGTGGAGACGGCGCGGGGCATCGAATATGGAAATGTAGTGGCGGGTGTAAGGGAGGTGCCGGACGACCAGGTCGTGCAGCCCTTAAAGCCTGTGATCCGTATCGCTACACCGGACGATACCGACAGGGAAGCCAGAAACCGGGAGAAAGAAAAAGAGGCAATGCGCATCTGCCTGGAGAAGATCAAAAAACACAACCTGGAGATGAAGCTGATCGATACCGAATACACCTTTGACAACAATAAGGTGCTGTTCTATTTCACCGCCGACGGCCGGATCGATTTCCGGGAGCTGGTGAAGGATCTGGCGGCTGTGTTCCGCACCAGGATTGAGCTTCGCCAGATCGGCGTCAGGGATGAGACGAAGATCTTAGGCGGGATCGGTATCTGCGGCAGGCCACTTTGCTGCCACACCTTTTTGTCAGAGTTCGCCCCGGTATCCATCAGGATGGCAAAGGAGCAGAACCTTTCCTTAAATCCCACCAAAATTTCAGGTGTCTGCGGACGTTTGATGTGCTGCTTGAAAAATGAGGCGGAGACCTATGAATATCTGAACAGCCGTCTTCCAGCCATCGGGGACAAGGTGCTGACAGAGGATGGAATCAAGGGAGATGTCCAGAGCGTGAATGTCCTCCGACAGACGGTGAAGGTGGTCGTGGATGTGGAGGATGAGAAGGAGATCCGGGAGTATCCTGTGGAAAAGCTGAAATTCAAACCCAGGAAAAAGAAGGAGAGGCTGAATCTGAACGAGAAGGAGCTAAAAGAGCTGAAAGCTCTGGAAAAAGACGAAGGGAAATCAAAACTGGATGACAATTAAACTGTACGAGGGAGAACGTCTGGATGACCTCCAGAGAAACGGTTATCAGATTATCCAGAACGAGCAAAAGTTCTGTTTTGGCATGGACGCAGTCCTGCTGTCCGGGTTTGCCAGGGTGAAAGACGGCGAGACGGTGTTGGATATGGGCACCGGGACGGGGATCATCCCCATCCTGCTCGCCGGAAAGACCAAGGCACGGCATCTGACAGGGCTGGAGATCCAGGCGGAAAGCGCTGATATGGCGAGAAGGAGCGTTCTTTTGAATGATCTTGCGGAGAGGATTTCCATTGTAGAAGGAGATATCAAAGAGGCCGGGCAGATGTTTGACGCGGCTTCTTTTGACGTTATCACCAGCAATCCGCCCTACATGACCGGAAGCCATGGCCTTACAAATCCGAATGTACATAAGGCGATTGCAAGGCATGAGATCCTTTGTACTCTGGAGGATCTGGTGGCCAATACGGAGAAGCTTCTGAAACCGGGAGGAAGGTTTTATCTGGTTCATCGTCCGTTCCGGCTTTCGGAGATCTTATGCTGCCTGTCCGCACACCATCTGGAGCCTAAACGCATGAAGCTGGTGTACCCCTATGTGGACAAGGAGCCGAATATGGTTCTGATCGAAGCCATACGTGGGGCAAGACCCAGGATCACGGTGGAAAAGCCGCTGATCGTCTATGAAAAGCCAGGCGTATACACCAAGGAAATTTACGACATTTACGGATATTAGAAAGTAAAACCATTCACGGGAGGAAACATGGCAGGAAAATTATATTTGTGCGCCACACCCATCGGAAATCTGGAGGATATCACCATGCGGGTGCTGCGTACCCTGAAGGAAGTGGACCTGATCGCGGCCGAGGATACCAGAAACAGCATTAAGCTTCTGAACCATTTCGGGATCGACACGCCCATGACCAGCTACCACGAGTACAACCGCATCGAGAAAGCATATGTCCTGATCGAGAAGATGCGAAGCGGTCAGAATGTTGCCCTGATCACCGATGCCGGCACACCGGCCATCTCAGATCCGGGAGAAGATTTGGTCAGGCTTTGCTACGAGGCAGGGATTGAGGTGACTTCCCTCCCGGGAGCCTGCGCCTGTGTCACAGCGCTGACCCTCTCCGGGCTTCCCACCAGGAGATTCTGCTTTGAGGCATTTCTCCCCACGGACAAGAAGGAACGGAATCAGGTTTTGGAGGAGCTTCAGCGGGAGAGCCGCACCATGATTGTCTACGAAGCGCCCCATCGTCTCCTGAAGACCTTGAAAGAGCTGTACGCCGTATTGGGAAACCGGAGGCTTACCGTGGTGCGTGAGCTGACAAAAAAGCATGAGACCGCCTTCGTCACCGACTTTGAACAGGCGATCGCCCATTATGAGGCGGAGGAAGCGCGGGGAGAATGTGTGCTTGTCATCGAAGGACGGAGCTTTGAAGAGATCCGGGAAGA
Organism: Candidatus Limivivens merdigallinarum; assembly: GCA_018713105.1. Lineage (GTDB taxonomy): Bacteria > Bacillota > Clostridia > Lachnospirales > Lachnospiraceae > Limivivens > Limivivens merdigallinarum. The sequence goes on from DVFT01000017.1 coordinate 34,568, forward strand.
AAAGCAGAAAGCCTGGGAAGAGATGAGCATTGAGGAGCATATGGAGGTTTACCTAAGCCAGGGGATGAATAAGAAGGACGCTATGAAACAGGTGGCGAAGGACCGCGGCGTGGGGAAGAGGGAGATCTACCAGGCACTGCTGTAAGAGATGAGTGCCTGGGCGATCGCGAGGTGCAAGCGGAAATTTTTTTAAGAGGAAATTGATATGAAAAGGGTATAAAAGGAAGAGACAGTCCGTGCGAGGGTAAGTGATTTTTGGGAGTAAACATCCCGCAGCACTGCAAATTTGCTGCCCCGAAGCTTACTGTGGGGGGTGCCTGCAGTTCGGAGGGCGGCGTCTGGAAAACGGGGTGTCCTTCTTACGTCCTGCTAGTTTGCAGTTTGCGGTAAGGTGCATAGTTCTGATGCCAGACAGATTCCCATTGACGCCGGCAGGCGGGCATGGTATAGTACATTCATCGGGACATGGTTCTAATGTCCTGCGTTATCGATCGGTTCCCGTTCGGGAATCAGAATTCCATTTACATGAAACAAAATAGGACAACAAAAGATCACACCGGAAAGAGTTGAGAAGGACAGGAATCTTAGCTATAATAGTGGTATCAAAAAAAGCAAACGAAGTTCTGTCCCTGGGGATTCTGCGCCCAAACCCGCTCTTTCCGGAACAAGGA
>DVFT01000120.1 GCA_018713105.1 Candidatus Limivivens merdigallinarum
AAATAGAGAAAAATATTGACTAAACGTTTCATGTTTGGTAAGATGATTATATCCATAAATGAAACGTTACAGAGAACAGAAAGGAGTAACAGTATGAAGAAAAAAATGTTAAGTATCTTGATGGCAGCAGCGATGCTGGGCGGAACCATGGCCATGCCGGTAATGGCAAGTGAAACAGACTATGCATTGGAAGATGCCACCTTTGATAATGTGGAACTGAAGCTATATGCGAATTTAAGCGAAGCTTCCTTAGCTTATTACGAGGAGAAAATCCAGGAATTTAATGATTCCGGCAAGGGGATTACCGTAGAGTTGACGAACATCACCACAGAAGCAGATTACATCGACCGCCTGAGCACAGACTTCGCATCCGGGGATATTCCAAATGTATTCATGGAGTACGGTGGAGCGAGATGCCTGGATTACATGGAGGCAGGCGCGCTTTTGAACCTGGAACCATATCTTGACGCAGATCCTGACTGGTACAACAGCATCCAGGAGTCCGCATGGGAGCCGGCGAAATTCGATAGCTACGGCTACGAAGGACTGTACTGCATCCCGTACAGCAACTATCAGATCGTATTGTTCTACAACAAAGACATCCTGGAGGAGAATGGCGTAGAAGTTCCCACCACCTGGGATGAGCTGATGGCAGCCTGCGAGACCTTGAAATCTAATGGGGTACAGCCGTTTGTAGTCGGTGAGAAAGACAATTACCGTTTCGGGCACCTTCATACGATCCTTTCCCTGAAAACCTATGGCTCGGACATTGCCGAGCAGTTGGGAACCCGCGAAGTGTCTTATGACAGCGAAGAGATGCTGGCCATCTATGAAATGATCAAAGAAATGGTCGACAAGGGATATCTGGGAGACAACCTGCTAAGCACGGATGCAAACCAGGAGAACTCCTACTTCACCGAAGGAAAATGCGCGTTCCAATACCAGGGTTCCTGGGGAGCCAGCAATATTGAAAACTCCGGCAGCGAGCTTTACACCAACCAGACCATCGGCGTTACCAGATTCCCGGCAGTGAATGAGGAATATGCAATGGTAGATATGGGCGGCGGAAACGACGCATATTTTGTATCCCAGTTGAACTGTACCGAAGAAGAGATTGCAGCATCTGTTGTCCTTCTGAAATATATCACCAGTAAGGAATTCGTAGAGGGTCTGCAGGAAGTGAACCCGAACACCATGTCCATCATTACGGATTATGAGAGCGACAACTATATCCTGAATGAAATCATGGCAATCATGAATGAGACTGAGACCATGAAGTCTGACCTTCAGAACTATGATTCCCAGGCTCATATGATCAACACCGTCCGCGCTGCTCTGCAGGGATTGGCAATGGGCAACACTCCGGAGCAGGTTGGAGAAGAGATTATCACGACCATGTCACAGTACGAATAAAACGGACAGAGTAAATAAACATGTGCGATAAGGTAGGGGGCTGTCAAGCACAGCTCCCTTTTCTGTGAAGATGGAAAGATTGGAGGGTGATTATGAGACCAAGACGAAAAGATTATTTTATCGCAATATGCTTCCTCATGCCGGCATTGGCATTGATTGTGTGTTTCATAGTGTATCCGGTGCTGGACGCATTGTACCTATCCTTCCGTTCCTGGAAGGGAATCTTTGGTACGCCGAAGGTATGGGTAGGGCTTGAAAACTATGTGGGTGCCCTGACTAACAGCCTGTTCTGGGATTCCCTAATGAATTCCTTCTGGTTTATCGTCGGCGGCTTTCTGGTTTTGATGCCGCTTTCCTTTGCACTGGCGCTGTTGATTACTTCAAAGCTGAAATTTACCCGCTTTATGAAAACCGCGTATTTCATGCCGGTAATCCTCGGAACTACAACGGTTGCCTTGATGTGGACCTACATCCTGAATCCGGAATGGGGCGCGATCGCTGAGATTTTCCGGTGGCTGGGTCTTGATAACCTGGTCTTTGACTGGTTGTCCACGCCGACGCTCAACGTCTGGTGTGTGGTGCTGGTCAATGAGTGGATGTACGCAGGCTACAATATGCTGATTTTTGCAGCCGGCCTGGTGGCAATTCCCCAGGAACTCCACGATGCGGCACTGATTGACGGCTGCGGCAGATGGCAGAAGATCCGTTACATTACGCTTCCGCTATGCAAGAACTCTTTCAAGATCTTTTCCGTACTCTGCGTGACGGGATGTCTGAAGGTGTTCGATATTGTCTGGGCAATGACGAGAGGTGGTCCGAACAATATCAGTTCCACCCCGGCGATCCTTTTGTATACCCAGGCGTTCCAGTATAAATTGTTCGGACGGAGCAGCGCTTACAGCATCATCCTGCTGGTGGCAGGCGTGTGCTTAAGCCTGATCATGAACCGCATATTCCGGCAGGAAGACGACCTGTACATGTAAAGGAGGGCTTATCATGACAAAAAGAAAAATCATTGCCGGGATCGTGTATGTTCTGGCCTTTCTGTGGTGCGCGATCACGATCCTGCCGCTGATCATCACGGTACTGTCTTCATTCAAGAATAACGATGAGATTTACCTTGGCATGTTCCATCTTCCGGAGATCTGGAGGTTCTTCAATTACGCGGAAGCTGCGGAGACGGCAGATGCATTGCTTGCGGTAGGAAACTCACTGTTGATGGCAGTCATGACGACCATCGCTGTGACGGTGGTTGGAATGATGGCGGCGTACATTCTTTCCAGAAAAAAACTGTTTTTTGTGAAACCGCTGAATATCTTTTTCGTGATCGGAGTTATGGTACCAGTTCACTGTACCATTGTTCCGATCTCCAATATCGCCAGCGCCATCAATGCAAAGGATCAATATTGGTTTCTGCTTCTGGTGTACACCACCTTTAACCTAGCCCAGGCAATCTTTCTCTACACAGGCTTTATGGGCAGCATCGACAAGGGGCTTGACGAGGCGGCCATTATTGACGGCTGCGGGGATATCAGGCTTCTGACAAAGGTATTGACGCCGATTTGCAAACCGATTATCGCCACGGAAGCAATCTTTGTATTCATCTATGGATACAGCGAACTGATCTTTTCCCTGACATTGATTTCGGATACGGATAAATATACGGTTTCCCGTGCTATGCTGAATTTTACAGGAAACCATGCAGTGGATATGGGGCCGCAGTTTGCCTTTGTGGTTATGGCGATGATCCCTACGGTTGTCATCTATATCCTTTTCCATGAGAAGGTGGAATCTGGAATGCTGGCGGGAGCAGTGAAAGGATAAAAAGAAGTTCCCCGGAGGGCTTTCTTATGGTAAAATGGATTTATCAAAAGCCAGGGGGAACAAAGACAATGACAGTGACAATCAAAGATGTGGCGAAAGAGGCAAAACTGGCCGTCTCTACGATCTCAAAATATATGAACGGCGGCAAAGTACGCCCCAAGAATGAGCAAATCATTAAGGAAGTGGTGGAACGGCTTGGATACCGTCCCAATAATTTCGCCAGGGGATTAAGAAACTCCAGAAGTTATACCATTGCTCTTTTGACCCCGAATATGGAGGGAGAACACAGTGCGAGAATGATTTCCAGCCTGGAAGATCAGGTAAAAAAGATGGGATGTTTCCTGAATATTTGTTGTTACCAGGATTCCATCGAACATATTAAAAGTTATGTGGAATATCTGACAGAGAAAAATGTGGACGGTATTATTGTAAGCCCGATCAAGACGACGGAAGATTATCTGGAACCGGCGAGGCGCGCAGGGATTCCAATCGTCATTTTGGAGGATACCTATGGAATAGAGAACTGCGACGTCCTGCAGGTAGACTGTGCGTCAGCCTCCTACCAGATTGTGGAGCATCTGATCCAGCAGGGGCACAGAAAAATTGCAGTTATCAAGGGAACGGAAGGAATGACCACCAGCCGGGAACGTCTGAACGGTTATCTGAGGGTAATGGAGGATTACGGATATCCGGTGAAGGAGGAATTCCTGATCGATGGCGACTATGATTACCGCTCCGGCTATGAGGGTGTGATGAAGCTCTGGCAGCTTGGTGAACGCCCCACGGCGCTGTTTGTGACTAACTATCACATGAGCGTAGGCGCCTTGGTGGCGATCAACCGCCTGCATATCCGGGTACCAGAGGAGCTGTCCGTGGTGGTGTTCGATGACATGACCCTTTCTACCATTGTACGCCCCAGGCTGACGGCGGTGCATCAGCCGCTGGAAGAGCTGATGGAGAAGGCATGTGAGCTGATCGAGAAACGGATGAACGGCGATTTTGAAGGATTTCCCGGCAAATGGAGATTAAAGGCGAGGATCGTCTACCGGGATTCTGTGGGAAAGCCCCAAACGGAGAGCAAACGGCTTGAGTCCGCCTGAAGCCAGACGCAAAAAAGTCCCCAGACAGCAAGTGCAGCAAACAATAACTGTACGGCTGTCTGGGGGCTTTTTGTGTGACATAGTCACGAACTGGCTGGTACGGCGGATAGCGTCAGCTGAGAGCTGTCCGTAGCATCGCGGCGGATTACAGAAGCTGGATCCCTGCTTGTTCCGCCTCCTGAAGCATATCCTCCGGCCAAAGGGAGGACTGTACTTCCCCAATATGGGCTTTCCGGAGATAGAACATACAGATTCGGGACTGACCGATTCCGCCGCCGATGGTGTAAGGCAGTTCCTGATTCAGGATCGCTTTCTGGAAGGGCAGGTTTGCACGCTCCTCACAGCCGGCAAGTTTCAGCTGCTTCAGGAGGGCATCCTCATCCACACGGATTCCCATGGAAGAGAGCTCCAGGGCGATATCAAGGACCGGATAATAGACGATGATATCTCCGTTTAAGCTCCAGTCGTCATAGTCCGGGGCGCGGCCGTCATGGGGAATGCCGGAGTTTAAAGCGCCGCCGATCTGCATGATAAAGACAGCGCCTTTCAGTTTGGCGATCTTGTATTCCCGCTCTTTGGGGGTGCAGTCGGGATACCTGTCTTCCAGCTCCTGGGTAGTGATAAAGGAGATTTCCTTAGGTAAGATCTCCTCAATATAGTCGTACTGGATCGCCATGTATTTTTCCGTCTTTTTCAAAGCCTTGTATACCTGGCGGACCGTTGCTTTCAAGGTTTCCACGTTGCGCTCTTCCTTCAGGATGATTTTTTCCCAATCCCACTGGTCTACATAGATGGAGTGGATATTGTCGGTCTCCTCATCCCGGCGGATGGCGTTCATATCCGTATACAGCCCTTCGCCGTAGGAAAAGCCGTATTTTTTCAGGGCATAACGCTTCCATTTTGCCAGCGAATGGACGATCTCGGCGGGAGCCTCGTTCATCCCTTTGATACCGAAGGTGACAGGGCGTTCTACGCCGTTTAAGTTGTCGTTCAATCCAGATTCAGGTGTCACGAACAGCGGGGCGGATACACGCAGCAGATTCAGCCGCTCAGTCAGGCTCTTCTGAAAAAAATCCTTGACGGTTTTGATTGCCACCTGAGTGTCGTGGAGGTTCAGATCGGAATGGTAGTTCTCAGGAATCATCAATTTACTCATAATGTTCTCCTCCGGAAAAAAATTTTACATTATATTATGGTAGCACAGAGAAGTGATGATGTAAACAAAAAAATGGAAAAAGCAAAAAAATCGAAAAAGGCTCTTTACGAAGAAGGGGTTATGGTATATACTAGGTTGACAATATCTTGTTGAAGAATAACAGAAATGGAAGAGAATACACAATATCTAGTGGAGGAGAAACGAAACATGTATGTAATCAAAAAAGACGGAACCAAGGAAGATTTCAACGTGGAGAAGATCATCGCAGCGGTGAATAAGTCTGCCGGCAGGATTATGTATCAGTTTTCGGAGGAAGAGATTCAATATATCTGTGATTACGCAAAGAAGGAAGCCGAGAAGCGAAGCAAGGACGGGATCACGATCCCGGAGATGCACAACATCGTGGAGGGCGCCTTGGACCATGTCAACCCAGCGGTGGCGAAGAGCTATCGGGATTACCGCAACTATAAGCAGGATTTCATCCATATGATGGATGAGGTCTATACCAAGAGCCAGTCTATCCGCTATATCGGGGACAAGAGCAACGCCAATACGGACAGCGCCCTGGTGGCTACCAAGCGCAGCCTGATCTTCAATGAGCTGAACAAGGAGCTGTACCGCAAGTTTTTCATGACCAGGGATGAGCTGCAGGCATGCAAGGACGGATACATTTACATCCATGACCAGTCTGCCCGCCTGGATACCATGAACTGCTGCCTGTTTGACATTGCCAACGTGCTCCAAGGAGGCTTTGAGATGGGAAATGTCTGGTACAACGAGCCGAAGACGCTGGATACGGCGTTTGACGTCATGGGAGATATCATCTTAAGTACCGCAGCCCAGCAGTATGGGGGCTTTACGGTTCCCGAAGCAGACAAGGTGCTGGCGCCTTATGCAGAGAAAAGCTATGAGAAGTATAAAAAGGAATTCCTGAAATACGCGAATCCCTCCTGGGAAGGCAGCGAGACAAAGGCGGAGAAATACGCCATGGATAAGGTAAAGAGAGACTTCGAGCAGGGCTGGCAGGGGATCGAATACAAGCTGAATACCGTAGGATCCTCCAGAGGGGATTATCCTTTTGTGACTGTGACCATCGGTCTTGGCACTTCCCTGTTTGAAAAGATGGCATCCATCTCGCTTCTGGAGGTACATAAGGGCGGTCAGGGCAAGCCGGGCAACAAAAAGCCGGTGCTCTTTCCGAAGATCGTATTCCTTTACGATGAGAACATCCACGGGGTCGGAAAATCCTGCGAGGACGTCTTCGAGGCAGGCGTCCAGTGCTCTGCCAAGACGATGTATCCGGATTGGCTGTCCATGAGCGGGAAAGGATATATTTCCAGTATGTATAAACAGTACGGCAAAGTGATCAGCCCGATGGGCTGCCGTGCGTTCTTAAGCCCCTGGTATGAGAGAGGCGGAATGCATCCCGCTGACGAGAACGACAAGCCGGTCTTTGTGGGAAGGTTCAACGTGGGTGCGGTGAGCCTCCATCTTCCGATGATTCTGGCAAAGTCCCGTTCTGAAAGCAGGGATTTCTATGAGGTGCTGGACTACTATCTGGAGATGATCCGGAATCTCCACAAGAGGACCTACGATTATCTGGGAGCTATGAAGGCATCCACCAACCCCCTTGCCTACTGCGAGGGAGGGTTCTACGGCGGGCATCTAAAGCCGTCCGACCGGATCAAGCCCTTATTAAAGCCGATGACAGCTTCCTTTGGCATCACAGCGCTCAATGAGCTGCAGGAGCTCTACAACGGCAAATCCATTGCGGAAGATGGTGAGTTCGCCCTGGAGGTTTTGGAATATATTAATAAGAAGGTCAACGAATTTAAGGAGGAAGATGGCTGGCTGTATGCCATCTATGGAACGCCTGCAGAGAGCCTGTGCGGGCTGCAGGTAGAGCAGTTCCGCAAGATGTACGGGATCGTGGAGAATGTTTCCGACCGTCCTTATGTGAGCAACAGCTTCCACTGCCATGTGACGGAGGATCTGACGCCCATCGAGAAGCAGGATCTGGAAGGACGCTTCTGGGAGCTCTGCAACGGCGGCAAGATCCAGTATGTGCGCTATCCTATCGACTATAATATAGAAGCAATCAAGAGCCTGATCCGAAGGGCGATGGACTTAGGATATTATGAAGGCGTCAATCTGTCCCTGGCTTACTGTGACGACTGCGGCCATCAGGAGCTGGAGATGGACGTCTGCCCCAAATGTGGCTCCAGGAATCTGACCAAGATCGACCGTATGAACGGCTATCTGTCCTACAGCCGCGTCCACGGGGATACCAGGCTCAATGAGGCAAAGATGGCAGAAATCGCGGAACGGAAATCCATGTAGGCTGCAAGGAGGCTTGAAATGGAGGAAAGTTTGTCAAGGACCGCCCTGCTGTTGGGCGAAGAAGCCGTTGCGCGGCTGAAAAAAGCAAGGGTGGCGGTGTTCGGGATCGGCGGAGTAGGAGGATATGCGGCGGAAGCTCTGGCAAGGAGCGGAGTGGGGGCGCTGGATTTGTTCGACAAGGATGTGGTCAGCGAGTCCAACTTAAACCGTCAGATCATTGCCCTCAGAAGCACCATCGGAAAGCCGAAGGTTCAGGTTATGAAGGAAAGGATCGCGGATATCCATCCCTGGATCCAGGTGACTGCCCATGAATGTTTCTATCTGCCGGAAAACGCGGCAGACTACGACCTTGCCCGTTATGATTATGTGGTGGATGCGGTGGACACGGTCACGGCAAAGCTGGAGCTGGCAGTCCGCTCCTCCGAGGCAGGGGTGCCCATCATCAGCTCCATGGGAGCCGGGAATAAGCTTCATCCGGAATGTTTCCAGATCGCGGATATCTATGAAACCGCTGTCTGCCCTCTGGCGAAGGTCATGCGAAAGGAACTGAAAGCCAGAGGAATCCGAAGGCTCAAGGTGGTGTATTCCAGGGAGGAGCCCAAGAAACCCAAAGAAACCATCGCCGAGGATGGCAGGAGGGCGCTGCCGGGAAGCATCGCCTTCGTCCCCTCCGCAGCAGGTCTTATCATTGCGGGGGAGGTCATCCGGGATCTGAGTTTCGGAGGCTGACAAAAGCGAGAAGGAAGGCGTACACACATGTTTGGAGAATGCCACGCGCATCTGTTCATGAATGGATATGATTACCGAAAGGCGGTTGCGCTGCATAAGGGGCATGTCGCGGAGGATGTGATCCGCGGATATCTTTCGGAGTATCAGAGACGGGGAATCACGTTTATCCGGGAGGGAGGCGACGATCTGGGCGTATCCTCCCTGGTGAAACGGATCGCGGGAGAGTATGGGATCGATTACCGCTCGCCGGTATTTGCCATCCACAAGAACCACCATTACGGAGGGATCGTAGGGAAAGGCTTTGACACCATGGAGGAATACCGGGAACTGGTGATGGAGGCGATTCGCCGGGGAGCCGATTTCATCAAGATCATGCTGTCCGGTCTGGTGGATTTTGACCAATACGGCGTGATTACCTCAAGCCCCCTCACCTATGAGGAAATGCGGGAGATGGTTGCGATCGCCCACCAGGAAGGGCTCTCGGTGATGGCTCACGTCAACGGGGCAGAGCCGGTGCGTCTGGCGGCAATGGCAGGGGTGGACAGCATAGAACACGGACGTTATCTGGGGGAAGAGAGCCTGCAGGCAATGAAGGAGCATCATACGCTGTGGGTGCCGACCCTGGTGACGGTGAAAAATCTCATCGGCTGTGACCGATACCCCAAAGAAGTGGTGGAACAGATTTACCAGTCAGACAGAGACCATGTGAAACAGGCAAAAAGGATGGGAGTCCAGATGGCGCTGGGAAGCGATGCAGGCGCATATCTGGTCCCCCATGGAAAAGGAATCCAGGACGAATACCGGGCGTTCCAGGAAATCCTGGGTGCAGGGAGCGAACTGGATGCCTATCTGCAGTCGGGAGAGGAAGCGATCCGGGAACGTTTTCAGAGAGGAGGCGTGCTGCAATGAAGAAAGGAAAAACCAGCTGACTCGGAAGTTCGAAAGACAGGAGGCGGACAGGGAATGCAGCTTACCAGGCTTCGGGTGAAAAATTTTAAGTCAATCCGTGACATAGAAATCAGGCAGATCGAGAATGCCCTCCTTTTGGTAGGGCAGAACAGCGTGGGCAAAACCTGTATCCTGGATGCAGTCCGGGCTCTGGGAGGTTCCTACCGCATCTGCGAGGCGGATTTCAATGAAAAAAAGCAGAAGATCGAAATTTCTGCTTCACTTGCCATTACAGAGGAGGACCTTAAGCTTCTTCACGAAAAGCGGATCGTCAGCCAGTATAAGCGTTATGAGATCTGGAAGGAGGAGTTTTTGGAAAGGCTGCCCAGCTTTCAGGACGGGATCCTAACCTTCACGATGACGGCAAATGACCAGGGGAGCGTTCGCTTTTCCGATGGATTTGAAAAACATAACCGGTACATCCAGGAGGTTTTTCCGAAACTGTATTACCTGGACAGCCAGCGGAATATGGGAAAAATGCAGGAGACACTCCTTTCCTTTGAGGAGGATGAGCTGCTGGGACAGATGCGGGCGGACTGCTGCCTGTTCGATGGAGGCAAGAAGTGCAGCCATTGTTTTTCCTGCATTGGGCTTCTAAACCAGAAAACCCCGGCGGAACTGAACGCCTTTGAGACGGAGAAACTGTTGGAATATAAGCTCTACCAGATGAACCTGGATGATTTTTCCCGGAAGGTCAACCAGACTTTCCAAAAAAACGGGGGAAGCGCCGGGGAAATCCGTTATCAGGTGCGCTGCAATACCGGAAAACTGTTCGAGGTGGAGGCAAATTTGTACCAGGAAAACCGAAAGAGAGAGGTTCCGGTGGGATTTTTGGGAAAAGGGATGAAGAGCATCTACATGCTGTCCCTGCTGGAGGCATACATAGAGGATGAAGGGCGGATTCCCGGCATCATCCTCATGGAAGACCCGGAGATCTTCCTGCATCCGCGTCTCCAGAAAATTTCCGGAGAGATCCTCTGCAGACTCTCCATGAAAAGCCAGGTGATCTTTTCCACCCATTCCCCCAACCTTCTATCGCCCTTCCACAGCCGGCAAATCCGTCAGGTTTCCCTGGATAAGGAAGGTTATACGGTTGTCCGCCACCGGACAAATGTAAGCCGGATTCTGGATGATCTGGGATATTCTGCGGCGGACCTTCTGAATGTGAGCTTTGTCTTCATTGTGGAGGGCAAACAGGACAAAAGCCGCCTGCCGCTCCTGCTGGAAAAATACTATTCGGAAATCACGGACCGCGAAGGAAGGCTTCAGCGAATCGCCATCGTTACCACCAACAGCTGCACCAACATCAAGACTTACGCGAACCTGAAGTACATGAACCAGATCTACCTGAAGGATCAGTTCCTCATGATCCGGGACGGAGACGGGAAGGACCGGGAAGCGCTCAGAAGTGAGCTTTGCAGCTATTATGCCAGGAGGAATAAGGAGGATATCGACCGTCTTCCCAAAGTTATGAGGAAAAACGTGCTGGTGCTGAAGTATTATTCCTTTGAAAATTATTTCCTGGACCCGGAGGTGATGTCTAAGGTCGGTGTCATAAAAAGACCGGAAGATTTCTACCGGATTTTTCTGACGAAATGGAACGAATATCTCTATCGGCTCCCCAGCGGCAGAAAGCTTGCGGAGGTGCTGGGACAGGACCTTTCCACCGAGGAGGAGGTCAAAAGACACATGGAGGAGATCAAGATCCACCTCCGGGGACACAACCTGTTTGATATTTTCTATGGTCCCTTCAAGAAACGAGAACGGGAAATCCTGCTCGCCTACATCGACCAGGCGCCAAGGGAGGTCTTTGCGGATATTCTGGATCCCATTGACCAGTTCGTATATTTCAAAAATCGAAGAAAACAGACAAGAGGACGGTCGCAGAACTAGTGTACTGTATCATCGCGAAACCGGGACAGTCACGAAAAACAAGGCTTAGGCATATGTTAATACCATCAAGATTTCAGGAGGTTTGTATGAAAAAAAGATGGAAGCTCATGAGCATATGCGTAAGCCTTGTTCTGCTTTTGGCGGCACTCCCTGCCTCTGCCGGGGAGCTTACGGAGGTAACGCTGAATGAGGTGGCACACTCGATCTTCTACGCGCCTCAGTACGCCGCGATCGAGCTGGGCTATTTCGAGGAGGAAGGAATTGATTTGACCCTGGTGAATGGCTTCGGGGCAGATAAGACCATGACCGCCGTCCTGTCCAGGGAAGCAGATATTGGGTTTATGGGAAGCGAGGCATCCATCTATGCCTACAGCCAGGGCGCGTCCGACTATGTGGTAAATTTTGCGCAGCTCACCCAGCGGGCGGGCAATTTCCTGGTGGCACGGGAAGAAATGGAGGATTTCACCTGGGAGGACCTGAAAGGGAAGGAGGTTCTGGGAGGAAGGAAAGGCGGAATGCCGGAGATGGTTTTCGAGTATATCTTAAAGCAGAACGGCATTGACCCCATGGCAGACCTAGAGATCGACCAGAGCATTGATTTTGGCTCCACGGCTGCGGCATTTACAGGCGGGCAGGGGGATTTCACGGTAGAGTTTGAACCGGGAGCCACCACCCTGGAGCTTCAGGGAACCGGCGTGGTTGTGGCATCCCTGGGCGTGGATTCCGGATATGTCCCCTACACTGCCTACAGTGCCAGAAAGGAATTTATCGAGGAAAACCCGGAGATCATCCAGAAATTCACCAACGCCATGCAGAAAGGGCTGGATTACGTCTTAAGCCATACGCCGGAGGAGATCGCGGAGACGATCCAGCCGCAGTTTGCGGAGACGGATCTTGAGACCATTACGACGATTGTGAAACGCTACGCCGAACAGGATACCTGGAAAGAGAACCTGGTGTTTGAAAAGGAAAGCTTTGAGCTTCTGGAAGATATTCTGCAGGATGCCGGGGAACTTGAACAACGGGTGCCCTATGAGGATCTCGTCGATACCAGTTTTGCTGAAAAAGCGGCAGAATAAAAGGAGGGCCGGTATCTTTGTAGATACCGGCTGATAGTATGAAAAGAAATTTTGTGTTAAGAAAAAAATGATTGCTATTTACAGTATCTATAGTACTTCACTCTTGTGAACAAAGTATGACAGGAATGGAAAAGAATTGTGAAAAGATTTTGGAACATTTGTGAAAAAAGAAAACGGTTCCCAATAGGTTGAATTTCCGGGGGAAGCTGGTATAATGGAAGTATCAGTGAGCGAGAAAAGAGGATGACTTCTATGAAATACGTATTGGATTCCCATACACATACGACAGCCAGTGGACATGCTTACAGCACCCTTCATGAGATGGTCCGCGCGGCGAAGGAGAAAGGGCTGGAGCTGATCGGAATCACCGAGCACTCCATGGCAATGCCGGGAACCTGCCATGAATATTATTTTATGAATATGAGGATTTTGCCCAGGACTATGTATGGCATTGAGGTGATGCACGGGGCTGAGGTAAATATCATGGATTATCAGGGAAATCTGGATATGGAGGAATATCTTCTGAAGACGATGGACGTGGTGATCGCAAGCCTTCACCATCCCTGCCTCAAGTCCGGAAGCCGTGAGGAAAACACCGCAGCTATGATCGGCGCCATGAAGAACCCTTATGTCAATATCATAGGGCATCCGGATGACAGCCGGTATCCGCTGGATTATCTGGCTTTGGTACAGGCGGCGAAGGAATATGGGATTCTTATTGAATTGAACAACAATTCCCTGCATCCTCTGGGAGCGAGGGAAAACCCGGTTCCCAACGATATCGAAATCCTGAACCATTGCCGTAACTATCATGTGCCGGTCATCCTAGGCAGCGATGCCCATACGGAGGAGGACGTAGGCAATCACAAATTTCTGGATATTCTCCTGGATGCAGTGGAATTTCCCGAAGAACTGATTGTCAACCGCTCCGTTGCGGAATACAAAAAATATATCAACCGGGGCAGACTTTAGTAAATTGAATTCTTAAAGTTTCTTAAACTTCTTTACAGTATTATTTCACTGTGTTAAAATAGTGAAAGAATGAAAAAGTGGAGAGGTGGATATGAGTAAGAAAATCAGAACAGAAGCAGTAGATGCTTTATTCGAGGCAATCTTAAGCCTGAAGGACAAGGAGGAATGTTACCTGTTCTTCGAAGACGTCTGCACAATCAATGAGCTTCTTTCTCTGTCACAGCGATTCGAGGTGGCAAAGATGCTCCGGGAGAAAAAGACATATCTGGAGATTGCGGAAAAGACCGGTGCATCTACAGCGACCATCAGCCGGGTAAACCGGTCTTTGAATTATGGAAACGATGGTTACGAAATGGTTTTTGAACGCTTGAAAAAATAACAGGACGGAAGAAAAACAGACGAGACACGGCATAGAGCTTGTGTATCGTCTGTTTTTTTGAGCGGTACGTCCGGAAGGCAACGGCGCTGAACGTAGCTATGATTTTTTCCCTGTGGGGGAAAAGGAATCCACCAGTTTTTCGATCAGCTGTTTTTTTACATACACATCGAAGCTCAAAAAGCAAATAAAGGAAAAGAGCTGCAAAAACTCCTGTTCTTCTTCCGGGGCGGAGGAAAACGTGGATTTTGACAGCTTATATTTCTCTGCCACGTCCTTGGAAAGCCGCTCTACCTGGGAGCGCTCCAGGCTGAAAACCTCCGAGTAGATGTTTTCTATGCTGAAATCCCCGTCCGTGTGGAAAAATTTATCGGTGAGGGGCTTTAAGAGCGCCTGGATGTCTGTGATGGACAGAATATTTTTAAAATAGTAGATAAAGATCAGCACAAGAAGGTGTTCCTTGGAATACTTCTTTTTCAGCGGAGGAGGAAGAAGATTGTTCTTCGCATAGTTGTTGATCATGGTTTTGGTAAGAATCTTGTCCTCCGGATAACGCCTGGATGCGGCAAGCTGCTCATTCATAAAGGTCGTCACCTGATCCATATACAAATCAATATTCGGAATATCCTCCGGTTTGATATAGTCAATCCGTGATAAGCTTTGGAGTATGCTTTCCAGCATGTTGTTGGTATCAATCGTCATTATTTTCACCTCTATTACATTATCTGGTTTTTAAAACCAGATGTCAAGATGTTTTTTCTAGGAGCAGTCAGCAAACGTTTCGAATTGAGGACGCCAAGAGGGCAGTTTACTATGAGAGATGGATATTGGGGAGCGGGATGTGATGACAGGAGCCTTGAGGCAGCGGGAGCATTCGGGGAGAAAAGTGAGAATGGGGTTGACAGTGGGCGGGATAAGCTTTAGGATAGAGCTTACCGAACAAATGTCCAGAAAGGAAAGAAAAATGAGTATATACGATACTTTAAACGATAAACAGCGGGAGGCGGTGCTCCAGACCGAGGGTCCGGTCCTGATCCTGGCAGGCGCAGGTTCAGGAAAAACGAGGGTGCTGACTCATAGGATCGCCTATCTGATCGAAGAGAAAAAGGTGAATCCATGGAATATCCTTGCCATCACCTTTACCAACAAGGCGGCGGGCGAAATGAGGGAAAGGGTGGACCGCCTGGTGGGCTTTGGCTCCGACAGCATCTGGGTGTCTACCTTCCACTCCACCTGTGTGCGGATTCTGCGCCGCCATATTGACCGTCTGGGATATTCCACCAATTTTGCCATCTATGATGGAGATGACCAGAAAACGCTGATGAAAGACGTGTGCAGGAGATTGGATGTGGATACCAAGGTCTATAAAGAGCGGGCGCTTCTGGCAGCCATCTCCTCAGCCAAGGACGAGCTGATCACGCCGGAACAGTACGCCCTGGATGCCGGAGGGGATTACAGCCGCCAGAAAATTGCAGCAGTTTATAGGGAATACCAGAGGCAGCTAAAGGGCAACAACGCCCTGGATTTTGACGACCTTTTGATGAAAACTGTGGAACTGTTTCAGAACTGCCCGGAGGTATTGGAGTACTACCAGGAACGGTTTCGCTATATTATGGTGGATGAGTATCAGGATACCAACACTGCCCAGTTCAAGCTGGTCAGCCTTTTGGCGGCAAAGTACCGGAATCTCTGCGTAGTGGGAGACGACGACCAGTCCATCTACCGGTTCCGGGGAGCCAATATCGGCAATATTCTGAATTTTGAGGAGTTTTTTCC
Organism: Candidatus Limivivens merdigallinarum; assembly: GCA_018713105.1. Classification (GTDB taxonomy): domain Bacteria; phylum Bacillota; class Clostridia; order Lachnospirales; family Lachnospiraceae; genus Limivivens; species Limivivens merdigallinarum. The sequence goes on from DVFT01000120.1 coordinate 15,607, forward strand.
CGAGGCGCATACCGTCAAGCTGGAGCAGAATTACCGTTCCACCCAGAATATTCTGAATGCAGCCAACAGCGTCATCAGCAACAACAAAGGAAGGAAGGAAAAAAGGCTCTGGACGGAGAAGGAGGAGGGCGAAAAGATCCGCCTCCGCCAGTTTTTGACCGGCTATGAGGAGGCGGAATTTGTGGCGGGAGATATCGAAGGGCGGGTGCGCCGGGGAGAGTGCCAGTACAAGGACTGTGCCATCCTTTACCGCACCAATGCCCAGTCCCGTCTCTTTGAGGAAAAGCTTTTGATGGGCAACGTACCTTACAAGATCATCGGTGGTATCAATTTCTACGCCAGAAAGGAGATCAAGGATCTGCTCGCCTATCTCAAAACTGTGGATAACGCAGTGGACGATCTGGCAGTCCGCAGGATCATCAACGTGCCGAAACGGGGGATTGGAGCCACCACCCTTACACGGGTCCAGGAATACGCCTCCGAAAAGGAAATCAGCTTTTATGACGCGCTCCGACAGGCGGAGAACGTTCCAGCGCTGGGAAGAAGCGTTCCAAAGCTGAAATCTTTCGTCACCTTTATCCAGTCCTTGCGTACCATGGCAGAGGAGATTTCTGTCCGGGAACTTCTGGAAACCATTCTCGATGAGACCGGCTATGTGAAAGAGCTTGAGGCAGAGGGGACGGAGGAAGCGGAAGCCCGCATCGAAAATATCGATGAATTGATTTCTAAGGTAGCGTCCTACGAGGAAAGCGAAGAGCATCCTACTTTGAGCGGCTTTTTGGAGGAAGTGGCGCTGGTGGCGGATATCGATTCTCTGGATGAAAATTCCGACCATGTGGTTTTGATGACCTTACATAGCGCCAAAGGATTGGAGTTTCCAAATGTCTATCTGGCAGGGATGGAGGATGGCATTTTCCCCAGCTATATGACAGTCACTTCCGACGACCCTACCGAACTGGAAGAAGAGCGGCGGCTGTGCTATGTGGGCATTACCCGTGCCATGGATCATCTGACATTGACCTGTGCCCGCCAGAGAATGATCCGGGGAGAGATCCAGTATAACCGGATGTCCCGTTTCCTCCAGGAGATCCCGGAGGAGCTTCTCGGCACATCCAGAGATCAGGAGAAATCCGCAAAGCCCAGGATAGCCGAGACCGTGAGGAAGACAGCGTTCCAGGAAGCCCGTTCCTCCTTCAAGGCAAAAGCCTTCGATCCAAAGGAATTCAAGGTGACGAAGGCAGATTCTTTGGACTATGGGGAGAACGACCGGGTAAAGCATATCAAGTTTGGGGAGGGAACGGTGGAAAAGATCGTGGATGGCGGAAGAGACTTTGAGGTGACCGTCAATTTCGACCGCTGCGGTGTCAAAAAAATGTTCGCGGGATTTGCAAAACTTAAGAAAATTTAACGTTTCCCTATAGTAAAAAAGTGAAAAGAATGATATACTAGTGGATAGAAATGATGTAAAGGAGCGAAAGGACGTGACCAATATGAACCGATTAGAAGAATTACTCACAAACATCCAGAAACGGGAAGAAGATAAGCCGAAGAACACAATCCTCTGGATTTTAGCTGTGATCGGCGCTGTAGCAGCCGTAGCCGCAATTGCATATGCGGTATACCGCTACTTTACTCCAGATTATCTGGAAGATTTCGACGATGATTTCGACGATGATTTTGACGACTACTTCGATGACGAGGATGACACGGAGGCAGAAGAGAAGGAAGAAGAGCCAGAACAGAAGAAGGAAGAGTCGGAAGAAGAGTAAGGGAAACGAGATAGATCCGTTGGGATCGGAGATTTCCGCAGTTACAAAACGAGGTTGGGCAGATGTCAAAGGAAAGGGCACCTGCCCTTTTTACGGTCATGATGGGGGTAGTTCTTTCCCTTTGCAAAAGGACAGATCTTCGGCGCAAGGCGGTATCGCAGAGGCAGGACAGAGTTGAAGCGCAGGCGGAATCCAAAGGGGTATGCCGAAGCTGAAGCAATGCCATAAGGAATAGATATTAGGAAAAAGCAAAACCGCAGCGGATAGATCGGGGCTGCAACGATAGAAAAGCGAAAGTTGCTTGACCAGCGGAAAAACGTGAGAAGCTGTATTCCACAGATGATCCGAGGCAAGCATTCAGAAAGAAAGGATAAAATCATATGGGTATTAAAAAAGGTGAGGAGAGTTCAGGAGTTGTTAGAGAGGTAAAGTTTCCAAATAAAGGAATTGTAGCGGCAGAGGATCGGGAATTTATCGTGAAAAATGTGCTTCCCGGTCAGAAAATCCGTTTTCGCGTGACCAAGGCAAGAGCCAGCCGCGGAGAGGGACGGCTCCTGGAGGTCTTGGAAAAAGCGCAGAATGAAATAGATCCATCCTGTCCCCATTTCGCACTGTGCGGCGGCTGTGCCTACCAGAATTTGTCCTATCCAGATCAGCTTGCCCTAAAAGAAGGACAGGTAAAAGCCATTCTGGATGAGGTCTGCAGCCAATTTGAATTCGAGGGCATCAAACCAAGCCCTGCCTCCGAGAAATACCGGAATAAGATGGAGTTTTCTTTCGGAGATGAATACAAGGACGGTCCCTTGGCGCTGGGAATGCACAAAAGGGGAAGTTTCTATGACATCGTGACGGTAGATCAGTGCAGGATTGTGGACGGAGATTTTCGCCTTATTTTAAAGGAAGTCCTCCAGTTCGCCAAGGAGCAGGGACATAGCTATTACCACAAGCTGCGTCACACCGGATACTGGCGCCATCTCCTGGTGCGTAAAGCCACCAAGACCGGCGAGCTTCTGATCGCCCTGGTCACCACTAGCCAGGAGCAGGTGGGCATGGAACCGCTGGTGGAAAGAGTATTGGAGCTTCCTTTAAAAGGGACGGTCAAAGGGATTCTGCATATCCTGAACGATTCCCTTGCGGATGTGGTAAAGAGTGACAAAACCACCATACTCTACGGACAGGATTTCTTCTATGAGGAACTGCTGGGAATGAAATTTAAAATCTCACCGTTTTCTTTCTTCCAGACTAATTCTCTGGGGGCAGAGGTATTGTATGAAACAGCGCGTTCCTATGTGGGCGACACCAAAGACAAGGTGATCTTCGACCTCTACAGCGGCACAGGCACTATCGCCCAGATGCTGGCACCGGTGGCAAAGAAGGTCGTGGGTGTCGAGATTGTGGAGGAGGCTGTAAAAGCCGCTAAGGAAAATGCAAAACTCAACGGCTTGAATAACTGTGAATTCTGGGCAGGAGACGTACTGAAGGTGATCGACGAGATCGAGGAAAAGCCGGACATGATCGTCCTGGATCCTCCCAGGGACGGCATCCATCCAAAGGCCTTGAAAAAGATCATTGACTTTGGGGTGGAGAAAATGGTGTATATTTCCTGCAAGCCTACGAGTTTGGCACGGGATCTGGTGGAGCTGCAGAATTCGGGGTATGAGGTGGAGAGAGTTTGTTGTGTGGATATGTTTCCGGGGACGGTGCATGTGGAGACTGTGGTAAGACTACAAAGGAAACATACCTAGAAATCCTTGAATTTACGCACTTTGTTGACTTTTTCAGTTTCAATAGATTAGAGGAAAATCACAAGGAAAAGGTGCTTGTAAACAAAGT
>DVFT01000121.1 GCA_018713105.1 Candidatus Limivivens merdigallinarum
AATCGCCGCTTCCTTTTCCGGCGGGCACTGCGGCACTTTGGCATCTTCCTTCTTCGACAAATTATAGTTTTGTCCCACATCCAGCCCGCACTTCCGTTTGACCTGGGAGATATACAGGCTGGACACCTTCAAACCATACTTCTCCAGCACATACGCCTTAATCTCATCATAGGTGGCCTTGCTCTCTGCTGCTGTCAAATCCAGCTCATCCAGATTCAACTCCACTTCGATATGCTGCTTAGCATTAAGTTTGGTCAAAAGTGCGACGGTTTCGACATGCACCCCCTGGGGGAACATATCTGCTCCGCAGACTTTCTCAAGGTTATAGCCCCTGCCGCAGAGATACTTAAGATCCCGGGCCAGGGTGGCGGGATCGCAGCTTACGTACACCACTTTTTCCGGCTGCATTTTAATGATTGTTTCCAGGAGCGCTTCGTCGCAGCCTTTCCGCGGCGGATCCACCACGATCACATCCGCGTGAGCCTTTTCTCCGTGTTCCTCTTCGTACTTTCTGTAGTATTCCGGCAGAACTTCCTCGGCTTTTCCTACATAAAATTCCGCATTGGTGATCCCGTTCAGTTCTGCATTCTTGCGGGCGTCCTCGATCGCCTGAGGCACGATTTCCACGCCTCGGACGAATTTCGCCTTCTGTGCCAGGAAGAGAGAAATCGTACCAATTCCGCAGTACAGATCCCAAATGGTTTCTTCGCCGTGGAGGTCTGCGTATTCCAGTGCTTTGGAGTACAGGCGCACCGTCTGGCGGGGATTTACCTGGAAGAAGGAGAGCGGGGAGATCTGATAATAAATGTCTCCGATCTTATCTGTGATGTAACCCTGTCCCCAGAGGACTTTAACTTCATCGCCAAGGATCACGTTGCTTCTCTTTTTGTTTATGTTCAGGGAAATGCTGGTCATCCCGGGAATTGCGGTGAGAGAGGAGATCAGTTCTCCCTGATGAGGGAGCGAAGTCCCGTTTATGATAAGGCATACCATCAGTTCGCCGGTATAAAAACCGCAGCGGATAAAAATATGCCGTACCAGTCCTTTCCCCGTTGCCTCATCATAGGGTTCAATGTGAAATCTCTCCATATGGGCCAGGACTATGTCCAGAATTTCTTTATTTTGCGGTACGCCCAGGGCGCAGTCCCGGTTCTCTACGATCACATGGGTGCGCCCTGCGTAAAAACCGGTTACCAGTTTTCCCGCTTTGTTCCGCCCTACCGGGAACTGGGCTTTGTTGCGGTAATGCCAGGGATCCTCCATTCCCATAATGGGTTCCATGGGGATGTGGGTAAAGCCTCCGATCCGTTCCAGACTGCCACGGATCTTTTTTTCTTTAAAAGCAAGCTGCTGCTCATAGGACAGAGCCTGAAGCTGGCAGCCGCCGCACTGGCGGGCGGAGGGGCACAGCGGTTTCACCCTGCAGGGGGAAGGCTTTACAATCTGTTCCAGTTTCCCATATCCGTAGTTTTTCTTGGCTTTCATTATTTTTGCGGAAACCACGTCGCCGATCACAGCGTCCTTTATAAAAACAGTGAAGCCATCAGCCTTGCCGATGCCTTCACCGTCAGTTCCGCAATCCACGATCTCTACTGTAATCCTGTCGTTCTTGCGATATTCCATGAGTCTTATACGTCTCCTGTTCTTCTCAGATTGGATTCAAAAAGTCTGTTGTATCCCAGCCAGTCTTTTTTGCCCTTGTCCGCGGCAAAAATCTCTGTCAGTGTTTCCATGCGGGCGTCGGTATTGTCCGCCAGGTTCAGCGCTACCGCCTCTGCCAGCGCCGGTTTCTTGGGAGAACCGTATTCCAGTTCTCCGTGATGAGCCAGGATGCAGTGTACAAGCTGATTCTCAAGTGTTTCCGGAAAATCCGGGATCTCTTTTGCCAGATCGTGCACCATCTGGGCTCCGATCACAATATGTCCCAGAAGCTGCCCTTCATCTGTATAATCGTTCAGCGGGAAGGAGGAAAGTTCCTTTGTCTTTCCCACATCGTGAAGGAGAGAAGCGGTGATCAGAAGATCCCTTTTCAGGACCGGGTAGGCGGCCGCCATATAGTCGCAGAGTCTGGTGACGCTTAAAGTGTGCTCCATCAGTCCGCCGATAAATCCGTGATGGACCGTCTTGGCTGCCGAGTGTTCCCGGAAGGATTTCAGAAACGCATTGTCCTCCACAAAAAGTTTCTTAAGAAGTGCTGAGAGGTAAGGATTCTTTACCGTACCGATCATTTCCAGAAGCTGACGATACATATCGTCCGCGCTGTTCTCGCTGACCGGAAGATAATCGGCTGGATCATATTCGCCTTCCCCGGCTTTTCTGACCCTCTTGATGTTTACCTGCATTGCTCCCGCGAAGCTTGTCACGTCGCCCATGATCTCTATGTAATCCAGAGCGTCAAATTCATCTATGCCAAGGGAATTGGGATCCCAGATCTTGCCGTCCAGCATGCCTGTTTTGTCCTGGATGATAATGCTGTCATAGGGCTTGCCGTTCTTGGTCACTGCGGACTGTTTCTGCTTGCAGAGATAAATTCCGCTGACTCTGTCTCCTTCGTGCAATTCATTTATATAACGCATAATATCTGCCTTTCTGTCATTAAATTCCGTGGTTTTCCGAAGTTCCGGTTTTGGTGTGCCGGGGAAAACACGCTCAGCTCATTATATAATAAAAAAACTGCCATGACAACCGTTGGCAGGGAATAAATCACAGAAATCAGATGTGAAGAAGCAGTGTGTTCCAGACCGTTTTCTTATTAAGGGCTCCGTCTGAGGGGATGAAACCGGAAAATGTTTCATCCCTTCAGTTTTTCCAGTTTATTTTCATCCAGTATCGTGATCATTCCCCGGGAGAGTTTTACCATTCCTTCGTTTTGGAAATAACGCAGCATCCGGGTGATCACCTCCCGGTGAGAACCAAGGTGATTCGCGATGGCCTCGTGGGTGATCTTAAGCCGGGAAGTATCCTCGATCGCGGCTTCCTCCAGAAGAAACTCCGCGACACGTTTATCAAGGCTTTTCCACAGGATCTGCTCGATCAGCCACATTACCTCGGAGAAACGGGAGGCCATAAGTTCGTTTGTGTAGTTGGCAAGAGGCGCGGATTCCTCCATAATGCTTTTGTAGGTTTCCGCCGGGATCATCCAGAGTTCCGTATCTTTTTCCGCCTCTATGGTCATCTCGAACTGCATGGAATGTATCATGCAGGATGCGGAAAACAGACACATATCTCTGTCAAAAAGACGGTAAAGAGTGATTTCCCGCCCCTGGTCAGAAAGAATATACGCCCGGAGCTGTCCTGACTTCACCAGGAAAAGACCGGTACAGTCTAAGGAACCGCTGTAAATGACGGTTCCTTTTTTTACATTCCGGTCTGCGAGACTGCCCATTATGCGGTCCTGCTGTGCTGTATTCAGTTTGTTCCATATGGGAAAATAATCCTGAAATTCCATGAATGTTCGGCTCCTTGCGCTGATACAGTTAGTATAGTCGACATTTGAAAAAATGTCAATCAGCTTTCTGTTTTGTCTTTTTAATGACGCAGATTTCTTTCGGCGTTGTTTTTATTTTCAGAAAAAATATTTTTGTGTGACAAT
>DVFT01000122.1 GCA_018713105.1 Candidatus Limivivens merdigallinarum
TCCTCATTTATTTTGTGATTGTTTGTTTTCTGTTTGATTATCTATATAAAATCCATTGTTTGGATGGATGGGCTTTAATTTGCCACCTTTACCATACTGTGGCGTACCACGGTATCCCGGTAGGTATATCCTTTCTGGAATTCCTCTACCACCTGATTTTCTCCGGCTTCCTCATCCTCCACATGCATCACCGCATTGTGGAAGTTGGGATCGAATTCCTGTCCCACCGCTTCGATAGGCTTGACGCCCAATTCCTCGAACACGGCAAGGAACTGCTGATAAATCTTCTCCATTCCCGCTACAAAGGGATCTTCCTTCTGATCCTCGCTGACGCTTCCAAGCCCTCGCTCAAAATTGTCCACAATGGGCAGAATCTTTTCCACTACGCTTCTGGCTCCTACTTCGAACATACTGGCTTTTTCTTTCTCTGTACGTTTCCGGAAGTTGTCAAACTCAGCCATCTGGCGTTTCAGTTTATCGGTAAGTTCCTCTATCTGGATGTCCTTTTTGTCCTTCTTGTCTTTCTTCTTTCCAAAAAAGCCTTTTTTCTCTGTCTGAGGCTCTTCTCCAACTCCCCCATCCTTCTCCTCCGGAGTTTCCTCGGTTTGGGATGCTGTGCCGGTCTCTTCGGTGGTTTCTCTTGCTTCCTGCTCGTTCTCCAAGGTCTGATCCTTGTCTTTCATTTCTTCTGCCACTGCTCTTACCGTCCTTCCTCTTTATTTTCGTTCTTGTCGTTCGTTTCTTTCTTAAATATCTGATCTAACTGACTGGTCATAGTTTGTAATGCATCTACTACTTTCTCATAATCCATTCGCTTCGGACCTATGATCCCGATCGTCCCTCTCATGCCATCCCCCAATTCATAGGTAGCGGTCACCACGCTGCAATCCTTCATCGTTGGCGCCGGGGTCTCATTTCCGATGTAGACCTGAATCCCTGTGTTCTCAGAACCTGACAGATTTTCCACCAGATCCGCCAGCTGCTGTTTATCCTCAAAGGCTCCCAGCAGGGCGCTCGCCCTCGTACTGTCACTCAACTCCGGATAACGAAAAATATTCGTCGCACCGCTGGTATAGACCTCCAGGTCATCATCCATCTGGATTGCTTCTGCAACCGCATCTAACACACTATTGATAACTGCGCTGTGAATTCCCGCCTGCTCCTTGAGCTTTGCAATCGTCCCAAGATTAATTTGCTCCATTGTCAAGCCATTGAGACTGGTATTCAAAAGGATATTCAGCTTCAGGATGGTCTCGTTATCAAGTCCGTGCTTCATATGAAGCATCTTGTTCTTGACCACGTTGCCCTCGGTCACCACCACCGCCAGCAGCTGTTCCGGGCTGATCATAGACAACTGGATAAATTTCAGCTTTGTCTGATGAAACTGCGGCGAGGTAATCATGGTCGCATAATTTGTATTGCTTGCCAAAACCTGTGCCATCTGCTTGAGTACTGATTCCATCTTATCCTGTCTGTCGATCATCATCTCCTTGATTTCTGTAACCTGCCTATCCTTTTCCTGCATAAGCTGGTCTACATAGAAACGGTAGCCTTTGTCTGACGGAATCCTCCCTGCGGACGTGTGGGGCTGCAAGATGTAACCCATGTCCTCCAAGTCTGACATCTCGTTGCGGATAGTTGCGGAGCTTAAGCCAAGGTCTGCATCTTTGGAAATCGTCCTAGATCCTACCGGCTCTCCGGTCTCCAAATACGTTTTGATAATCGCATACAAAATTTTCTGTTTGCGTTCATCTAACTGCATTCCTTAGCACCTCCTCTCTGTTATTAGCACTCACTCAAGTAGAGTGCTAACATCCATGTACATAACATAGCACTCCTGCATTTTTTTGTCAATACTATTTTTCAAATTTTTTTGTTTTTTTATCCCAAAGGAACTTGCAAACCGGATTCCTTGCCTGGATTTCCTTGACAATCAACTGAAATATGGTATCATTAGGGAAGAGAAATAGGAAAGGTGCCATTTGGGCAAGAGAAAAAATGAAAAAAACAGGATCCAACATTTTATTATTACTGGCAACTCTTTGTATCATCGGACTGGTTGGTTTGGCTGTCTTCCTTTCTTTTTATATGACAGACAGCGATGTCTCTTCTCTGAGGACGCTTGGGAATGAGCCTGAGACCATTATTATTACGGAAGCTCCACGGGCGGCGAATGCGGAAGCCACTACGGAGGTTTCCAGCGCGCAGAATCATTCCTTCCTGTTCGTGGGAGATTCCCGTACCCTTGGACTTCAGGAAGCTCTGAAAGCCGATTCCCCGGATGACCAGTGCCGCTTCGTTGCCGCAGAGGGAGAGGGGTTCGATTGGTTCTCCCAGGATGGAATCCAAGCCATGGACACTGAATTGAAAGCTACGCCGGATTCCACCGTTATTCTGAATCTGGGTGTGAACGATCCCGGTTCCATCGACAGCTATATCACCAGCTATCAGCAGATCATGCAGAACTATCCGGAAGCGACCTTCTATGTCATGTCTGTCAATCCGGTCGCCGATGACTGCCAGTTGATCAGCAACCAGGTCATCGACGAATTTAACCAAAAGCTCAAGGCAGCTTTCCCGGATCAGTATCTGGATGTATACAATTTCCTGCTGTCAGGAGGTCTGAATACCACCGAGGATGGGCTTCACTATACAGACAGCACTTATCTGTCCATCCACTATTATCTGGTCAATAGAGTTGCATCCGCATGAACACTTGGATCGAACCGCAGTTTTGGGGTTCGGTCCTTTTCTTTTTGTTTCTTTTTCTCTCTTTCATTTGCATCTACCTCTGAAATTCGCATTTCTCCTTTTGGATTCGTAGTCCACACTTCACCATTCAAATTCCCAAAAGCCCCTTCCTAGGGATAGAATTGTCCGCTACTCTACCATCCGGATCGCATGGCGCCAGGATAGCCAAGCCAAAAAAGGAGACATCCCATAGCGATTCAAGTTATCAAACCATGAATCTTACAGGAATGTCTCCTTCTTAAATATCAGAGGTCAAAATCGGTAGAATCCTCGCCTCTTTGCTGCAATTAGATTCTTGCCACTCCGGTATCCCTCGCAGCCTTAGCCACAGCTTCTGCCACAGCTTTTGCCACACGTTTGTCGAAGGGGTTCGGGATAATGTAATCTGCAGTCAGATCCTTCTCATCGATCAGACCCGCGATCGCGTAAGCCGCTGCCACTTTCATCTCATCGTTGATATCTTTAGCGCGTACATCCAGCGCACCGCGGAAGATACCCGGGAATGCCAATACGTTGTTGATCTGGTTCGGGAAATCGCTTCTTCCGGTACCTACAACGGCTGCTCCTGCATTCTTTGCCAGATCCGGCATGATTTCCGGTACCGGATTTGCCATCGGGAAGAGGATCGGGTTCGGAGCCATGGTCTTTACCATCTCCTCAGTAACGGTTCCCGGTGCGGATACACCGATGAATACGTCAGCGCCTACCAGCATATCTGCCAGGCTGCCCTGTTTCTTCTCCAGGTTGGAGATCTTAGCCATCTCTTCCTTCTCTGCGTTGAGGCCTTCTCTGCCCTCATAGATAGCGCCCTTGCGGTCACACATGATCACTTCCTTCAGGCCAAGCTTCACAAGAAGCTTGATGATGGCGATACCCGCGGCACCTGCTCCGGAGGTAACTACTCTTACCTCAGACAGCTTTCTGCCGGTCAGCTTCAGGGCGTTGATCAGGGCAGCTGCGGTAACGACAGCCGTTCCGTGCTGGTCGTCATGGAAAATCGGAATATCGCAGCGCTCTTTCAGTTTGCGCTCGATCTCAAAGCAGCGGGGAGCGGCGATATCCTCCAGGTTCACTCCGCCGAAACTTCCTGCCAGCAGAGCCACGGTGTTGACGATCTCATCCACGTCCTTAGTTCTCACACACAGCGGGAATGCATCCACATCACCGAATACTTTGAAGAGCACGCATTTTCCTTCCATTACCGGCATACCTGCCTCCGGTCCGATATCTCCCAGACCCAGGACAGCGGTACCGTCGGTCACTACCGCTACCATGTTTCCGCGGCGGGTGTATTTGTAGGACAAATCCACATCCTCGGAAATCTTAAGGCACGGCTCTGCAACCCCCGGAGTGTAAGCTATGGAAAGATCTTCTGGAGTCTCAAGCTTTGCGCGGCTGACTACTTCGATCTTACCCTTCCACTCCTCATGCTTCTTTAAAGCAAACTCTTTCTTGTCCATCGTTCGTTTCCTCCTATGCTTCTCTTACTTTGTTTAAAAAGTCTTTTAATATCTGAACAGAAGCGTTCATTGCTTCTTTCTCAGAATCACTCATAGATACTTCCAGGACTTTGCTGATTCCTTCTGCGCCGATCTGGCAGGGCAGGGAAATGGGAACTCCAGCCCAATCTCCGAAGCTTTCATCCAGCACATGGGCTACCGGAAGCACTGCATTGTCGTCTCTCATGATCGTCTCCACAATGGCAGATACAGACATTGCAATTCCGTAGAAGGTAGCGCCCTTAAGACCGATCACTTCTGCGCCGCCCTCTCTGGTTCTCTTGGCAATGTCTTCTTTGTCCAGGGTCACGTTCAGCTGCTCAGCTGCGGAATCCAGGGAAACGCCTCCAATGGCAGCGGAGCTGTAGATGGGAACCTGGCTGTCTCCATGCTCGCCCAGAACGTATGCCTGCACATCTTTTACGCTGACATTCAGCGCCTCGCTCAAATTATAACGCAGTCTGGCGGTATCCAGGGAAGTACCGCTTCCGATGACACGATTTGCCGGCAGTCCGGAGATTGCCTGAATCTCTGCTGTAATAATGTCCGCAGGATTGGAAACTACAACGATGATCGGGTTCTTCGCATACTGCATGATGCTTTCCGTAACGCTTCTCATGATGGATACGTTGACCTTTGCCAGATCCAGTCTGGTCTGTCCCGGCTTTCTGGCAACGCCCGCAGTAACGATGATGATATCCGCGTCTGCACACTCCTCGTAACCGCCCTGTCTGATCGTTACCTGGTTGTAAAAGCTGGTTCCGTGGCTGATATCCAGGGCATCTCCCTTGGCTCTCGCTTCGTTCAGATCGATCAGTACAATATCGCTCGCCTGTTTGCGGATCATCAAGGTGTAGGCAATGGCTTCTCCTACATTTCCTGCTCCGACTACTACAATCTTGTCTTTGTGGGAAGTTTTCATCCTTCGATACCTCTTTTCGTAATTTTAATCTATCATGTTTCCGTAATTTTTCTAACCGAAAGAGCCGCGTAGGAAAAGGAGGCGCATTACGTCCTCCATCCTCTCTATCGGATAACCGAAAAATATATAACCATTCTACTACAATTCCCATTAAATTTCAAGGAGATTGTCAAACTTTACACAATATTAAGAAACCCTTCCGGCGCTTCTCATGACAGCAGAAATTCCGCCATCACCTGGTTGCTCACATCCACGCCCTTTCTGGTCAAAAACAGTCTTCCGTCCGCTTCTTCCATAAGCTCCAGTTCTTTCATCTTCGCAAGTTCCTGGGAATAGACGGCCGTCACCGGGCAGGAAAAGGTTTCCTGGAAATTCTGGATCGAAATTCCTGACAGAAGACGAAGTCCCAAAAACATCGTCTCCTCGATCTGATTGTCTTTTGTCAGCACTTGGAATTCCTTCTTGCTGAAATCCCCAGAAAGATAGTCTTCCAGCCGGTCCGTATTCCGGTAACGGACCGGGTTTAGGAGGCTTGCTGCCCCAAGCCCGAAGCCGGCATAATCCCTCCTCGTCCAGTAACCGATATTATGCAGGCAGAACCTGCCCGGCTTCCCATAGTTGGAAATCTCGTAATGGCAGTACCCTGCCTTTTCTAAAAGTTTCTCGGTATTCCAGTACATCTTCCTCTCTTCCTCTTCCGACGGAAGAATCGGGCTTTCTCCCCCTTCATACCGCTGGTAAAAAGGGGTGCCCTCCTCCACGATCAAGCTGTACGCCGAGATGTGCTCCGGATCGAGAGCGATTACCGTCCTTAAGCTGCGCTCCCAGTCGCTTACGCTCTGTCCCGGAAGTGCAGACATCAAGTCGATGTTAATGTTGGAAAATCCAGCCTTTCTGGCACTCTCAAAGCTTTTCAGAAAAGCGGCGTAATCGTGAATCCTGCCCAAACGCTCCAGCTCTCCGTCGTCCGCGGACTGTAAGCCGATACTCAGACGGTTAATTCCCGCCCTCTTCCATGCTTCCAGCTTTTCTGCAGTGACCGTGTCTGGATTTGCCTCCAATGTAATCTCCGCATTCTCACAAAACGCAAAGCGCCTGCGGGCAGCTTCCATCACGGCTTCGATCTGGCTGCCTGCCAGGATTGAGGGGGTCCCTCCTCCAAAAAAAGCCGTACACACCTGATACGCTTCCGCGTCCTCAAAACCTTCGATCTCCTCAACGAGACGCTTCCCATACGCCTCCATCACCGTCTCCGAAGCAGGCGCGGACAAAAAATCACAATAGGCGCATTTTCTCACGCAGAAGGGAATATGAAAATAAAGTTCCAGTTCTTTCTTCATAGAAATCCCTGCCTATTTGTCATCCAGCTTCAGCACACTCATAAATGCCTTCTGCGGGATTTCCACATTTCCGATCTGGCGCATCCGCTTCTTTCCTTCCTTCTGCTTTTCCAGAAGCTTTTTCTTACGGCTGATATCTCCGCCGTAACATTTTGCCAGAACGTCCTTTCTCATGGCTTTCACCGTCTCCCTGGCGATGATCTTGCTTCCGATCGCCGCCTGGATGGGAATCTCAAAGAGCTGCCTGGGGATCTCTTCCTTCAGCTTCTCGCACATCTTCCTTCCCCGTTCGTAGGCGGTATCCGCATGGACGATGAAGGAAAGGGCGTCCACCTCTTCCTTGTTCACAAGGATGTCCAGCTTCACCAGCTCAGAGCGCTGGTAGCCCTTCATCTCATAGTCAAAGGACGCATAGCCTCTGGAACGGGATTTCAGCGCATCAAAGAAATCATAAATGATCTCGTTCAGCGGAAGGGTGTAGCGAAGCACCGCGCGGGTTTCCTCCATATACTCCATCCCCTCATAGATTCCCCGCCTTTCCTGGCAGAGATCCATGATAGAACCGATGTATTCGCTGGTCACCATGATTTCCGCAGCCACAACCGGCTCCTCCATGTACTCGATCTCGGTAGGGTCAGGAAGGTTTGCCGGGTTGGTCAAATCGACCACCTCGCCGTCCGTCTTATGCACCTTGTAGACAACGCCCGGGGCTGTGGTCACCAAATCCAGGTTGTATTCCCGTTCCAGCCTTTCCTGGATGATCTCCAGATGGAGCAGCCCAAGGAATCCGCAGCGGAACCCGAAGCCCAGCGCGATGGAAGTCTCCGGCTCAAACTGAAGAGAGGCATCATTGAGCTGAAGCTTCTCCAGGGCATCCCGAAGATCCGGATATTTTGCCCCGTCTGCCGGATACATGCCGCAGAAAACCATCGGGTTAACCTTTTTGTATCCGGGAAGGGGTTTTTCACAGGGATAATCCCGATTCGTGACGGTATCGCCTACCCTGGTATCCTTTACATTTTTCAAAGATGCCGTGATGTATCCTACCATTCCTGCTGCAAGTTCGTCGCAGGGGATAAACTGTCCGGCTCCAAAGTATCCAACCTCCACAACCTCTGCGCTGGCACCTGTCGCCATCATGTGAATGGGCGTCCCTTTTTTCACCGTTCCATCCATAACCCTCACAAAAACGATGACACCTTTGTAAGAATCATAGAGCGAGTCGAAGATCAATGCCTGAAGCGGCTTCGCGGGATCTCCTTTCGGTGCGGGAATTTTCTCCACGATCTTCTCCAGAACCTGTTCTACATTCTGTCCGGTCTTGGCGGAAATCAGCGGCGCATCCTGAGCTTCGATCCCTATGACATCTTCAATCTCATTAATCACCCGTTCCGGGTCGGCGCTTGGAAGGTCGATCTTGTTGATCACCGGAAATACATCCAGATCATGATCCAAAGCCAAATATACATTGGCAAGCGTCTGGGCCTCAATCCCCTGGGCTGCATCCACCACCAGGATGGCACCGTCACAAGCTGCCAGGCTTCTGGAAACCTCATAATTGAAATCCACATGACCTGGCGTATCGATGAGGTTAAAGATATATTCCTCCCCATCCTTTGCCTTGTATACCGTGCGGACAGCCTGGGACTTGATGGTAATCCCTCTCTCCCTCTCCAGATCCATATTGTCAAGGACCTGTGCCTGCATCTCACGGCTGGTCAGAAGCCCTGTCATCTCAATGATACGGTCGGCCAGGGTGGATTTGCCATGGTCGATGTGGGCGATGATACAGAAATTTCTGATTTTGCTTTGGTCGATTGCCATTCTATTTCCTCCTTAAGGGTATTCTCACCGTTTACACCAAAAATAACATACCATATTAGTTTATCATAGGAATCACTGTCCACGCAATACCTGATTGAGAATATCTGCCAGAGGTTCCATGGCATTGTACTCCTCCTCCACGGTGTTGAGCTGGGTTCCCGATTCAATCAGCAGTGACCTGGGGCGAAAATGCAGGTTATAGCGCAGGCTCTGGAGGTAAATATTTCTGGTGAGCCCCGGATAATACTGCGCCGCCTTCATCTGGAGCTGAAAGGAAAACGCCAGATTCTCGGATATGTAAGGATTTGGCAGATAGGTCACCGGCGCTCCATTGGCGTCCTGGGACAAACCGTTGTAAAACATGATCTTTGCCGTAGGCTTTCCATCGATTTCCGTGACAAACTTATACCCTTCCACTCCATCCCGGTGAAGGTCGATCACTACCTGGATCGAAGGATTCTCCGCCAGGATCTCTTCCACATCCACGGCTGCCAGCTCGTATGCCTTGCTCCGGTCCAGTACCCCGTCCACCATATCATAGACAGACCGGTTGTGGATGACTTCATAGCCGTAACGTTCCTCCAGGATCCTGGTAAGATAATCCCCAACTCCCACGATGGTGGTGCTCTCATCTCCTTCCACAGAATCAATAAAGGTTTCCTGAGAATGGGTGTGGTAGATCAGGATATCTGGTCCCTCCTCTTCCTGGATGGAAAGATCCTCCCCCATCAGGGAATCCAGATTCAGAAGGTCCGGTCCCACGGTGGTGGAAAGATCCAGGGTAAAATAATTGTTGAGCAGATAATTGAAATCCTCCATGGCATCCCAGGGAATGCTTTCTGTCTGACGCTCCTCATGACCGCTCTTTCCTGTCTCTGTCTCCCCGGTTATTTCCGCTGCCCCTGCCGTCTCTGCCTCTCCGGTTGTTTCCGCTGCCCCTGCCGTCTCTGTCTCCCCGGTTGTTTCTGCTGCCCCCGCTGTCTCTGCTTCTCCGTTTGTCTTACCCAGCTTGTCTGCTTCCAGCTCACCGTCATGTTCTGCAGGGCTTTTTCCCTCATTGTTTCCGACATTCCAAACCGCCGCATCCGTTTCTTCCGTTCCGCCGCTTTCTCTCTCGCTTATTCCGCCTTCTCCACTTATCTCTGTCATCCCTATCTCCCCGTCTCCCTTGTTCTCTCCGTCCTTCTTAGCCGTCTCTGCCTCAGCGCTTTCCGGCTCATTGCCTGCCCCCTCTCCGGTTCCTTCCTGAAGCCGCCGCGATTCCTCCTGGTTCTCCAGTTTTGTCCTTCCCATGAGGATCTGGTTTTCTACGCTTTGGGTCAATACAGGGAAAAACTCGTCCAGGATACGGGTCAGCAGATGTTCCTCCTCTTTTTTCTCCGTCTCTGGTATGGAAAGCGCTGACATATAGGTATCCACCGCCATTTCCTCTATCTTTTCCGGTATCTTCGCCAGGGTGCTGCCGGAAAGAAAACCATTCTCTCTGGCAATCTCAATGCCTCTATATAGAATATAGAAACAAAGGCCTGTCATCACCAATCCCAGCAATAACCGCAGCCATTTCTGCATTCGGTGCATTTCGTCCACCCCATCTTCCAAATCCGTGTGCTGACACAGCCCTCCGTCAACTATGGCCGTGCCAGCACACCTGACGCCAAACTCTATGCCCATGCAGTATTATATGTGAACATGCCTCGATTTATGATTGGCTCTCACCGGACAGCGCTAGATTGATTCCTTCTGAAATCGTAAAGCTGATCCTCTTTACCGTCTCGTCAATGTCCTTTGGTGTCACGAACATGGTATTTAGATGGGGAGAAATCAGATCCCGGATCATCTGATGCTTCTCCACCTTGTTCATGGTTCCCAAAGTTCCCCCCAGATGCTGCATCCGCTCCGAGGCATCCATCGTTTCCACCAAATTCTCCATGGTATCGTTTACGATGGTCGCCGCATCCACCACCGTCGGGACGCCGATGGCGATGACCGGGACGCCTAAGGATTTGCGGTTGATCCCGTTTCTATGGTTGCCCACGCCGGAGCCGGGATTGATCCCCGTATCCGTGATCTGGATCGTACGGTTGAGACGCTTGGTACTTCTGGCTGCCAGAGCGTCAATGACGAGAATGATCTCCGGCTTTGCCTCCTTCACCACTCCTTGGATGATCTCCAGCGTCTCCATCCCGGTCTGTGCCATGACTCCGGGCGATAGGCTGCTGACCTCACAGCAATGTTTTCCCTCCATGGAAACCCTTCCGTATTCCTTCAGCATATGGCGTGTGATATGGATGTTGCTGACCACTCTCGGTCCCAGGGCATCCGGCGTCACATCACGGTTTCCCAGCCCCACTACCAGGACGGACTGCTCCTTCTCCCCGATCAGTGTCCTCAAATGCCTGGCGAGCTCCCGGGAAATCTCCCTGTGATACGCTTCATCGGGAACGGACATGTGAGGCGCTTCCATCGTAATATAAGTTCCCACCGGCTTTCCCATGGTCTTTGCTCCGTTCTCCGTCTCAATCAGGACTGTGGTGGTGGTAATCTCATTTTCCGGATCCTCTGAGGTCTTGATCCGGACTCCCCGGATCTTCACATCGTCTTCCTCAAAGCTCTCCTTTGCCTCCAGCGCCAGGTCTGTGCGGATATGAAATGTTCCAAGCATAGTTTCTCTCCTCTCATGTCATTTCTAATGTATTTTTAGCGCTTTTTTTGAAATTATGTATTGACAATTAAAAGGGGATGTTCTAATATATATGAGTATGTTTCATCGGACTGTCCGTGTCCGTGTCTAAGTCCATGTCCGATGAAATCCAAGGAATGATGATTATGAACTATTTTGGAGGTGTACGGATTGGCTAATATTAAATCTGCAAAGAAAAGAATTCTTGTCAACAGAACGAAAATGGAGCGCAACAAAGCAATCAAATCCGGTGTTAAAACTGCCGTTAAGAAAGTAGAAGCTGCTGTTGTTGCGAAAGATGCGGAGGCTGCTAAGGCTGCTCTCTTAAACGCTACTTCCATCATCGACAAGGCTTGCACAAAAGGCGTTTATCACAAGAATAATGCTTCCCGCAAGGTTTCTCGTCTGACGAAAGCCGTAAACGGGATTCAGTAAGATTTTCATAAAACAATCAGAAAGAAAAGCAGTCGGACCCGTCACCCGGCTGCTTTTTCTTTTTCTGTACTGAATTTTACGATCAGGAGCTCCACGCTCATCTGGTCGTTCAGAAGACCGGTCTTCACCGCTTCTTCCACCTCCACGCATTCTCTCACTGCGGCTTCCAGCTCCTCATAGGAGAAATGCCCTGCCTGACCTGTCAGGTTCCGCACAATGAAGCCCTGCAGCTTCATCCGGTCGGCAATCCCTCTCTGGTCATACCCCTGATTCTTCAGCTCCTTCACCTGCAAAAGCTGGTTGAACTGCCTGGCAATCAGAAACAGGATCCTCATGGGCGGTTCCTTAAGCGCCAGCAAATCATAGTACAGCTCCAGCGCTTTTTTCTGCTGCTTCTCCGCGATTGCCCGCACCATCTCAAAAATCTTGTTCTCCATCCGGGCGACGCAGATCGTCTCCACATCCTTCGGGGTGATCTCGTCCCTTCCCATGGTATAGCAGAACAGTTTCTCCAGCTCCATCTGGATATTCCCCATGTCGTTTCCCGCCATCTCCATGAAAAGATGCAGGGTTGCTTCCGTGATCTGCTTTTTTTCCCGTTTCATCATCCCTAAGATCCAGCGGCTTAAGGACCGTTCATCCTGCCTGGTAAATTCCACCACGCGTCCGGCGCTTTTGACCGCCTTGTACAGCTTCCCGCGCTTGTCCACTTCCTCTTCCACAAAGACAATGCAGGTCTGCGGGGAGATCTCCTTCATATAATCCACAAGCTCCTGGCCTCCGCTCTTGAAAAATCCGCTGTCCTCAATCAGGATCAGCCGTTTCTCCGCAAAAAAAGGCATGGTCTCCGCCTGGTCGATCACACTCCTGGGGTCAATGCCCTTTCCCCGGTAAATGGTCAGATTCATGGTATCTCCCCCGGGAAGGATGGCATCCACCAGCTTTTTCTTATACTGCTGCTTTAAGTACGGCTCCTCCCCATAGAGGAGGTAGACCGGCTGAAAGGTATGTTTCTTGATATCTTCGATTAAATCCTTCATGAAAGCTCCTTTTCGTTTTTCCCATTGTATCATTCTTTGGCGTTCTTCGCAAGAAGCGCCTCCTTCTCCCTCCGGCGTTTTGTCATCAATCCCCCGACTCTGCCGGTCTCCTTTGCCGACAGGGATTTCCAGCCGTTCTCCAGGACGCGGTCCAAAAGCCCCAGTTCTTCCGCGATCTCATACTTCAGTTCCTCTTCGGGCGTCAGGTTGTTCAAGTCGATCTTTTTTTGTTTTCCCATAAAAAAGCCATACTCCTTTCTTTTTTTGGAGTATGGCCATGTTCCCGGTACTTTATGCCCGTTGCTTTCCTGCCGGTGGATTAATATTGATCCGGATTGGGCGGAATGATGATCGCCGCGATAATATAAAGAATAATCCCTGTGCTGGTACAGCCCAGGATGGCGACAATCAGGCGGATAATCGTCGCGTCGATCCCAAAAAATTCCCCCAGCCCTCCGCATACTCCGCAGATCATGCGGTTCGTATTGGATTTGTAAAGTCTCTTGTCATTCATAGATCAGTTCTCCCTCCTTTTGACTCCTGCAGCGCAGTTGCCGAATCGCTTCTGGAAAGCGTCGGCAGCTCTCCTTGGTTTCCTTGCTCTGCCCCTTGATTCTCCCCGGAAAAGCCTACCGAAATGCTTCCAATACCGCAGTCCAGCTCCATATCCTGATCTGCGTTGTTGCGGATCGTCCGTTCAGAGACGATACCTCCCACGGAAGTGGCCCCGATGGTAATGTCTCCGATGCCGCAATTCAAAGAATAGTTAAAGTCTTCCTCGTTTCCTGCAAGCTCCAGGGACACTTCCCCGATCCCGCAGGTAATCTCCACATTCCCATTCACTCTACCATCATATACCACACTTCCTATGCCGCAGTCAATAGAAAGTTTTTCGGCGCTGGCATCCAGAAATTCCAGCACTCCCACGCCCACGGACAGATCCACCTGGTCGAATCTCATATGTTCAGGGAGCTCAAGGACGATCAGGGCTCTCTCTTTCCCTGGAGCCAGCCAAACCTTGCTTTTCTCTTCATTCTCAATGTTCAGGGTGCCTTCCTCCACATAGCAGCGAAAGCCCGAATCCGTTCCCGCTGCGCGGACGATACATTCTTCTCTCTCACCGGTCAGGATCTGCATATCAGCGTTTTCCAAATCCACATCCAGGCTTTGGATCCCACGAAAGCTCTCCTCAAAATCTGCTTCCACCTTCTCTTCTCCCTGGTAGAAACGTTTCCCTGTTTCCTCGTAGCTGAAGGATGATGTTCCAATATTCAGCCCATTCCAGGAAGCGCCCATCGCCATTCCGGTCAGGCAAAGAGCTGCGCCCACTGCCGCCAGGATTCCGATCACCACCAAACATCCCTTCACAAACTTTTTCATACCCTCTCTCCTCCTCTCTTTCGGAATGGTCTCTGGAGGAGATTCACGATCCCCCGGATCACAGCGGGGATTGCCGTCCCTCCTGCCCAGATCACCAAAAGCAGCACCAGAAGCCCCAATGCCAGCAGGAGCAGACCGGTTCCTGCCATCATAAGCCCGGGTCCTGGAAGCGTAAACACGGTGCTCACTCCCGCTCCAAATAGGACGACACCGATCACACAGAACACCACCATCAGAATTCCCAGAGTCAGCACTCCGCAGAAGACCAATGCCAGAACGGTCACCGCAAGTACAAAGGCAACGGTCAAAAGAGGAATCCCCACCGGAACTGCCAGGATACACAGAAGCACAATCAGAAGCACTCTTCCCGCTCCGCCTGAACTTCCCCTCCTCGGCGTGCGGACGCCTTCCTCCTGGTACTCATTGGGACGGTAGGTATCCTCCCGGTAGCCACCGTTCCCATACCCGTTCTGACCGTGGCTGTCTTTCCGGTAACGGCTGTCCTGGTATTCATTCTGACGGTAAGTGCCTTCCTGGTATCCGTCCCGACCGTAACCGCTTTCCCGATATGTCTCGCTGTTTTCTCCCGGGCGACTGTGATTCCAGACATTCTTTCCGCTGCTTCCGAAGGCATCCTCCTTCTCTCTGTCACCCATGGAAATGCCGTCCTTGATCTGGGCTGCCACCTTTTCGGGGCTTCCCAGCTCCCGCATGACCCGTTCTTCCTCGCCTTCCCCGGCATCCTCAAAGTAATCCCTGTAATAATTGAGGGCTTCCTCCCTCTCTTCCGCCGAAATGTCAGAGAGAAGTTCGGAAAGCTTCTGTAAATATTCTTTCTTGCTCATTGTCCAATCCTCCCCGTAAAAATATTGGTAATCCTCTCTGAATACGTTTTCCACTCCGTGATATAAAGATTCAGCTGAATTCTTCCTTTCTCAGTGATCTTATAATAACGGCGGTTTCTCCCTCCGTATTCCTGATCGTAGACCTCCAGGCATCCGTCCTTGAGAAGCCTCCTTAAGACCGGATACAGGGTGGATTCCGATACTTCCAGCGCCATACGGACATCCTGGGTAATCTTGTATCCATAGGTTCCCTCCTTACTCTTGGAGACGACCGCCAGTACAATGGCATCCAGGAGTGCCGCACCCGTATTAAATACCATGCCACCATCTCCTATATCTCGGGATCCGGCAGAACGCCTTTTTATTAGATCCCGGATCATATTATTTTATATTTAATACTATATGGCATATAATATTATTTGTCAACAAGGATAAGCAAAAGATTTTCGAAAGAATTTCCTCAAAAACAAAAAAATCTGCCCCTGCCGGCAAACCACCGGCAGGGCAGATTTTTTTCATCAAACGTCAAGGTTCTCTGGGACTTCACTGCTCTTTCATATAAGAACGGAAATCTTCCAGAACCTTCTCCAGTTCTTCTTTTTCCTGTACATCCGACAGGAAGATCGCTTCAAACTGGGATGGGGCAAAATAATAACCTTTCCCCAGCATATAATTAAAATACTTCGCAAACGCAGCGGTATCGGAGGTCTTTGCGTCCCCGTAATTTTCCACCGGCTGATCGGTAAAGAAGATGCAGCCTAAGGAACCTACGTGGTTGATCTGGTACGGCTTTTGGCACTCCTTAAGGATGGACTTCATTTCTTCAAAGAACCAGTCCCCTTTTTCGTTCAGCTTCCGGTAGATTTCGGGATGCTCCTTCAGGATCGTAAGCTGGGTGATCCCGGCAGCCATGGCGACAGGATTCCCGCTTAAGGTTCCGGCCTGGTAAACCGGTCCTGATGGAGATACCATCTCCATGATCTCCTTTCTCCCGCCATAGGCTCCCACCGGCATTCCGGCGCCGATGATCTTTCCGAAGGTGGTAAGATCCGCCTGAACTCCATAGAAGCCCTGGGCTCCGTCGATCCCCAGACGGAATCCGGTGATGACCTCATCGAAGATCAGGACGGCACCGTACTGGTCGCACAAATCCCTAAGCCCCTCAAGGAAGCCAGGAGTTGGCAGAACCACGCCCATATTGGCTGCCACCGGCTCTACGATCACCGCAGCGATCTCCTCCGGGAAGGAAGAAAACAGGCTCTTCACACTGCCCAGGTCATTGTAGACGGCAGAGAGGGTATCTTCCGTACACTTCCTCGGTACCCCCGCACTGTCCGGAATCCCGGCGGTCATGACACCGGAACCCGCCTGCACCAGCAGGGCATCCGAATGGCCGTGATAGCAGCCGGTAAATTTCACGATCTTGTCCCGCCTCGTGTAGCCTCTGGCTGCCCGGACGGCACTCATCACGGCTTCCGTCCCGGAATTGACCATACGGACCATCTCCACGGAAGGCACGATGCCGGTGATCAGCTCTGCCATCTCCACTTCTTTCTCCGTGGCAGCCCCATAGCTCAGTCCCTTTTTGCATGCCTTGACCACGCTCTCCCGGATCGCCGGATGGTTGTGCCCCAGGATCATCGGACCCCAGGAATTCACGAAATCCAGGTAGCGATTCCCATCCACATCGTACATCCACGCTCCGTCCGCCCGCTCAATGAACCGGGGCGTCCCCCCGATGGAACCGAACGCCCTCACCGGGCTGTTCACGCCTCCTGGGATCAGCTTGACTGCTTTTTGAAAAATTTCTTCCGATCTTGTCATTATCCGATTCTCCCTTCGTCGATCATCCGGGCGATTTCCGGTGCAAAGTAAGTGAGATAGATATCGCAGCCCGCCCGGTAGACGCTCGCCGCCATCTCAGCCACGATCCGGTCTTCCTCGATGTAGCCAAGGCTGGCGCCTGCCTTCACCATGGCATACTCACCGCTGACACTGTAGGCGGCCACAGGAACTTTCACGGCTTCCTTGACCTTTGCCACCATATCCAGATAGGACATGGCAGGCTTTACCATGATGATATCCGCTCCCTCTTCCACATCCATGAGGGCTTCCTTGATGCCCTCCCGGCTGTTGTGGAAATCCATCTGATAGCTCTTCCGGTCGCCGAATGCCGGGGCTGAGCCCGCAGCGTCCCGGAACGGTCCGTAGAAGGCGGAGGCATATTTCACCGCATAGGACATGATCGGCGTGGTGACATGCCCTGCTTCGTCCAGACACTTCCGGATCGCCAGC
The DNA here is from genome assembly GCA_018713105.1 of Candidatus Limivivens merdigallinarum. Lineage (GTDB taxonomy): Bacteria > Bacillota > Clostridia > Lachnospirales > Lachnospiraceae > Limivivens > Limivivens merdigallinarum. The sequence goes on from DVFT01000122.1 coordinate 17,012, forward strand.
ACGCGTCCGTCCATCATATCCGACGGCGCCACCATATCCGCTCCTGCCTCCACATGGGACAGGGCTGTCTTTGCCAAAAGCTCCAGCGTCCGGTCATTGTCCACATATTCCCCGCAGAGCACGCCGCAATGTCCGTGGGAGGTATATTCACACATACACACATCCGTGATCAGATACATTCCCGGGAAATCCTTGCGGGCTTTCCTCAGCGCCTTCTGGACGATCCCGTCGGGATCATAGGCGCCGCTCCCCACCTCATCCTTGTGGTCAGGGATTCCAAAAAACATGACATTGTTTACTCCCCTATCCTGAAGCTTTAACAGGATCTCACCGCAGGTATCCACACTGTAGCGGTACTGCCCCGGCATCGTGGGGATTTCCTCGATGATCCCGCTGCCTTCCTTTACAAACATCGGATAGATCAGGGAAGCTTTGTCCACCCTGGTCTCCCGTACCATTTTTCTCAAAACCTCGCTGCCTCTCAGCCTTCTGGGCCGTTTGATCAGTTCCATCCTATATGACCTCCTATCTTTCCTGTCTTACCAATTCCTCCAGCCGTTCTACCACGCTGTCCATGGTAGCCTCCTTTGACTGGAAGGTCTGCATTCCTAAGGAATCCGCCGCCGCCTTCGTCTGTCTGCCGATGCAGACCGCCTTGATCCTGCAAAAATCCACGCCGTCCACAGACCTGGCAAACCCGCGGACCGTAGACGCGCTGGTAAACACTGCGTAATCGATCCCGCCCTGTTCAAACTCCGCCTTCTCGTCAATCAAATCCTGGCGCTCATAGACGGTCTCATAGGTGGGGATTTCTTCTATTATAATACGTTCCACGGTATTCAGCTCCCGGATCAGCTCCGGTCCTCCGATGGAAGCCCTGGGAATCAGCACCCGATCTCCGGGCTGGCATGCGGCTGCCATCGCCTTCCCTAGGGATTCCCCGTCGTAAGTTTCCGGCATCAGATCCGCGTACATGCCTCGCTCCTGAAGTTCCCTGGCTGTTCCGGAACCGATGGCTGCGATCTTCACTCCGTAAAGATTCCGGACATCCTTGCCGAATTCCTTCAATGCGTCAAAAAAGACCCTCACACCCGTCGGGCTGGTAAACACCACCCACTGATAGGATCTCAGGCAGGTGACGGCATCCTTCAGCCGATCGTTGGGACGGATGGATTTTGTGGCGATTGAGGGAAGCTCCAGCACCTCTGCCCCTTTTTCCCGAAGCTTTTCGCTCATCCTGGAACTCAGTTCCTTGGGGCGGGTCACCAGGATCTTTTTACCGAACAGCGGCAGCTTTTCAAACCATCCGAACTCTTCGGAAAGGGCACACACCTTCCCCACCACAATGATCGCCGGCGTTTCAATCCCCTGTCTCTCCACTTCTTCCGGAAGGGTAGCTACCGTTGCCACAATCCGTTTCTGCCGGGCAGTGGTTCCTTTCTGGAGGATGGCAGCCGGCATATCAGGATCCATACCTCCGTCCAGCAATCCCTTCATGATCTCCTGTAAGGCGCTCACACCCATCAGGAATACCAGGGTTCCTTTTGCCCGGACCAACGCTTCAAAATCGATGTCATACTCACCGCCCTGTCTCTTGTGACCTGTCACAATATGCAGGGAGGAGCAGAAATCCCTGTGGGTCACCGGAATCCCATTGTAGGCAGGCACCGCCAGCGCGCTGGTCACGCCCGGCACCACTTCGTAGGGAATTCCTTTCCTAGTCAAAAGCTCCAGTTCCTCGCCGCCTCTGCCAAAGAGGAAGGGATCTCCCCCTTTCAGGCGCACCACCCGCAGTCCTTTTCCCGCTTCCTCTGCCAAAATCCGGTTGATCTCCTCCTGCTTCATCAGGTGATGGCTGGAACGCTTGCCCACGTTGATCAGCTTCGCCTCCTTAGGGATGCGGTTTAAGATGCCTTGCCCCACCAGGGCATCATAGACCACCACCTGGGCTTCGCTCAACACTTTTGCGCCCTTGAGGGTGAAGAGCCCGATATCTCCGGGGCCTGCCCCCACCAGCCATACCTTGCCAACCTTCTGGGGATGCTCTCTCTGGTAGTCTTCCCGGAGACGCTTTGCCAGGAAAACCCCGATCTCTTCCGCCTCCGATACCGGTCCCTCGACGATCCCTTTCCGGTATCCGTCGGTCTGATCGTCATAGTAGAGCCCGCGGAGGGTCAGTTTTTCTCCATCCACCACTGCATGGGCGGCTACCGGTGAAGAGCAACCGCCGTTCAGGGTACGCACGAAAGCCCTCTCGCAGATCGCGGCATATTCCGCCGCCTGATCCCGGAATCCATCCAGGAAGCTGTAATCCTCTCCCTTTCTTCCCTGTATCGCCAGAATTCCCTGCCCTGCCGCCGGAATGATCTCTTCGGTGGTAAAATAACGGAAAATACGGTTCTCAAGCCCCAGCCTCTTTAAGCCTGCCGCCGCCAGGACGAGTGCTCCGTACTCTCCGTCATCCAGCTTCCGAAGCCGTGTGAGGACATTGCCCCGAACGGGCTGAAAGCAAGCATCCGGAAACAGCTCCTTTAGCTGGAGGATCCGCCGCTTGCTGGAGCATCCGATGGGCTTGGAAAAATCCATGCGATCCGCTCCCTCCGGGAGCACCAGGACGTCTCTCGGATCCTCCCTCACGGAAAACGCCACCAACGGAAGCTCTTCCGGTGTCTCCATGGGCATATCCTTTAAGCTGTGTACGGACAGGTCGCTCCTGCCCTCCAACAGTGCCTTGTCCAGCTCTTTGACGAACAGCCCTTTCCCTCCTACCTGGTCAAGGGTCTTATCCAGGATGATATCTCCGGTGGTCTTCATGGTCAGAAGCTCCACCTCCATCTTGGGATGTGCGTTCTTTATGAAATCCATCACTATCTGGGACTGAATCACAGCCAGCCTGCTCTCCCGGCTCCCCACGATCACTTTATTTTTCATAGACTTTTTCCAACCCTTCTATACATTCTGAAAATGTTCTCTGGCTTACGCTTCCCCGAAGCCCGAAGATCATCTTGTTCACCGCCTTCAGCGCCGCTCCTTCCACGCTTCCAAGAAGCCGTTCCTTGTCTTCCTCCTCCATGGGCAGGGCGTGGATCACCTTCTGGATCCTCAGGCTGAAATCCTCCTTTGCCTCTTCCTTGATCTTCTGGATCCTGGGCACCATATCCTTGCACTCGTACCAATTATAGAATTCCTCCTCCTGGGAAGCCAGGATTTCCTCTGCCTTCTGGATATTCTCTTTGACCTTTTCGCTTCGCACGTCTATCTGAAAGTCATCCACATCATACATCCGGATATGGGGGAGTTTTCGGATTTCCGGGTCGATATCCCTGGGGACCGCCAGATCCACCAGAACCATATCTTTTTTCAGCTCCACGTCCCTTACGACCTCTTCCTTCAGCGTATAATTGGGGCTGGAGGTGGCGCTCACCACAAAATCACAGGAGGAAAACATTCCCATCCGCTCCCCGTAATCGATCCTCTTGCATCCCAGAGGAATATCCACGATTCCGCTGCGGTACTGGCGCACCGTCACGGTCACATCCGCGCCCTCTGCCAGCAACAGGGAGGCTGTGAGCTTTCCCATGGCTCCGTTTCCGATGACCATACAGGTCTTTCCCTTGACCGTATAGCCTGCATTTTTTAGCGTCTTTAAGGCATGGTGGATGACGGAGTGGTTGGCGTCGCTTAAGACCACCTCACTCTTTACTTTCTTGCCTGCCGTGACTGCCGTGCGGAACAAGACCTCCAGCACGTTGTCGGTGGCATACTGCTCCCTCGCCAATGCCAGGGCATCCTTCACCTGGCTGATGATCTGATCTTCTCCCAGGATCCTTGATTCCAGCCCGCTGGCAAGGCGGAAGAGATGCTCCACCGCCTCCCTGCCTTCCCGGTACACAAAATAGTCCTTATAATAAGGAAGATAACTTTGATCCAGCTCCCTGATCTTACAGAGCAACTCATAAAGAGAGCCTTGGAAGTCCTCTTCTGCACTGACCCAAAGCTCCATGCGGTTACAGGTGGAGATCAGGATACAGCCGTTGATTCCCCTGACCTGCTTTAAAATCTGAAGCGCTTCTGCGCTTTTTTTCTTCGTAAATGAAAAAATTGTCCTTACATCGATCACCGCCTTGCTGTGGTCGATTCCTATCATTTGAATTGCCATGTTTTCCGGCATTCCTTTCTCCATGGTTGTACAGTCGCTGTTCAGACCCCATCTCGAAAACACCGCGTGTTTCCGCGAATTTGCCCGGTTCTGAACAGATACCACTATCATAACATATCACGGCGTAAAATCAACCTTATTTTCAGTTTGACTTTTTTTTGCATCAATGCTACACTGGTACGAACAGCACTACGGAGGTAGCAGAACAATGACAGAACCAGAAAAAAAAGGGCTGCTTGCCGTCAGCTTCGGCACCAGCATCAACGAGGCAAGGGAGAGGACCATCGACGTCCTGGAGGCGGATATGAAGTCTGCCAATCCGGACCGCACTCTCTACCGTGCCTGGACCAGCAAGATGATCATCCGCAAGCTCAAAAGCCGCGACGGCGTACAGATCCCCACGGTCCGCGAAGCCATGGAACAGATGATGGCGGACGGCATCACGGATCTGATCGTGCAGCCCACCCACATCATCAACGGAATTGAAAATGACCTGATGAAGGAGGATGTCCTCTCCTTCCGGGATTCTTTTAAGAGCATCCGCTTTGGGATGCCGCTTCTCACCAGCACGGAGGATATCCACGAGGCAGTGGAGGCTTTGATGGCAGAATGGACGACCCTTCCCTCCGACGAGGCACTGGTCCTCATGGGGCATGGAACCAGCCATTATGCCAACACCGCCTATGCCGCCCTGGATTATACCATTAAGGATCTGGGATATGCCAATGTATTTCTCGGCACCGTGGAAGCCTACCCTTCCATGCTAAGCCTGCTGCGTCAGGTAAAGGCTTTCCATCCCAGGAAGATCCACCTGGCTCCCTTTATGCTGGTGGCAGGGGACCATGCCCGGAACGACATGGCAGGGGATGAGGAGGATTCCTGGCTGAACCAGTTTTCCAGGGAGGGCTTTGAGGTGGAATGCCATCTTTTGGGTCTTGGGGAATACCCTAGGATCCGCAAGCTGTTCCTGAAGCATATCGAAGAAAGCGCCTGAAAAAAACGCGGGAACCATCCTGACTGCCCAGTGGGCAGATGTGGTTGGTTCCCGCGTTTTTCTTTGGCTTGGGGATCGTCTATGTTTCCGGCAGCTTGTGGAGAAGCCACCTTAAAATTGTCCCTGACTTTTCTTCTCTAATTCCTATCATTATTCAACATGTACAAAAGTGCATTGCAAATACATGCCGCGATATTGCTTCCGCCCTTTCGCCCGGCAGCCACGATATAAGGAACGTCTGTCTCCATGATCAGCTCCTTGGACTGCACCACGTTGACGAATCCCACCGGCGCCCCGATGATCAGCTCCGGTCTTAAGGAACCTTCCTCCATCAGCTCATAGAGCCTGACAAGGGCGGTGGGAGCATTCCCGATGGCAAAGATCAGCGGCTTTTTCAGCGCCGCCGCTTTGTCCATGCTGGCTGTCGCCCTGGTTGTCCCGTGCTCCCTGGCAGTGGCTGCTACGTCTTCGTCGGACATGAAGCAGAATACCTCTCCGCCCAGACGCGCCAACGCCTTCTTGTTGATCCCTGCCTTTGCCATCTGCGTGTCCGTGACGATACATGCCCCGTTTTTCAGGGCGTTCAGCGCTTTTTCTACTGCCCCCTCCGAAAATCTGAGGTTTTTGGCGTAATCGAAATCCGCGCTGGTATGGATGCAGCGTTTCACGATCAATTCAGTACCTGGAATCAGGGGCGTGTCCCCCAGCTCCTGGGTGATGATCTCAAAGCTGCGGTTCTCTATGTCACGGGGAAGGACCTTTTCTAAGTTTACTTTCATGATGTGTTCTCCCTTCCGCCGCCTTCTGGTATCCTGCACAGCTCTCCTTCGTCTGATTGCCGTGCCGGCACACCAAGGCGGCAATTACTCTATACCTGCATCCAGAATACGGTAAATCCGCTCCAGATCCAGATGCTCCCGAAGCCCTGCCGCCAGCTTGTCATACTGGCTTTCCTTGAATGCCTGGAAATCCACCGCTGTGATGCCGGAGGCATCCAATCCTTTCTCCTTTGCCAACGCCCTGACAACGCCCTTTGCCACTTCTTCCCGGTCAAAGACGCCGTGGACGTAGGTTCCGTAGACATTTCCCACATAGGCTCCGTCAAGCTTTTGCTCCTGTTCTCCGCAGGCATAATTTCGAATCCTGGTGACGGGCTTTGCTTCTTCCCTTAAGGTACTGACTCCCATATGGATCTCATAGCCTTCCAGCGGGACGCCGGAGAGTTCTTCCAGAATGCCGCTTATTCCTTCAAAGCTTCCTTCCACTCTGGTTCTGGTCTTGTCCCCTGCAAACACGGTATCCACAGGCAGAAGCCCCATTCCCTTGACCTCTCCTCCGGCTTCCACGCCCATGGGATCTTTCAGAGTTTCTCCCAACATCTGATATCCTCCGCAGACGCCGAAGATCACCTTTCCTCTGTGCGCCAGCTTCAGGACTGCCGCTTCCATCCCGCTTTGGCGAAGCCAGAGTAAGTCCTCCATGGTATTCTTCGTTCCGGGAAGGATCACCATGTCCGGATCTTTCAGTTCCCCGGGCGTCTTCACATAACGGAGGGAAACGCCCTCCATGGTCTCAAAGGGATTAAAATCCGTGAAGTTGGAGATCCTGGGAAGCCGCACCACCGCAATGTCGATCAGTCCTGCCTCCCTCTTTCCTTCGAAGCGTTCTGTCAGGCTGTCCTCATCGTCCACCTCCAGCTGCATGTAAGGCGCAACCCCCACCACAGGAATTCCCGCTTTTTCCTCCAGCATCCGGATTCCCGGATCCAGAATACTCTTGTCCCCGCGGAATTTGTTGATCACCAGCCCTTTGATCATGTTCCTTTCCTCTTCTTCCAGGAGCATCACCGTTCCGATCAGCTGGGCGAAGACGCCTCCCCGGTCGATGTCCCCCACCAGGAGTACCGGCGCCTTGGCAAGCTTTGCCATGCCCATATTTACGATGTCGTCCTCCTTCAGGTTGATCTCCGCAGGGCTGCCAGCCCCCTCGATGACCACGATATCGTATTCCTCGCTAAGTTTTCCGAACGCCTCCATGATCTGGGGAATCAGGTTCTTCTTGTAAGCAAAGTATTCCCTGGCAGACATGTTGCCTAAGACTTCCCCGTTTACGATCACCTGGCTCCCCGTATCGTTGGTAGGCTTTAACAAAATGGGGTTCATCAAGACGCTTGGGCGGATTCCCGCCGCCTCAGCCTGCATCACCTGCGCCCTGCCCATCTCCAGGCCTTCCTCCGTGATGAAAGAATTGAGCGCCATATTCTGGGATTTGAAGGGAGCCACCCGGTATCCGTCCTGCTTGAAGATCCGGCATAAGCCGGCTGTCAGAAGGCTTTTGCCGGCATTGGACATGGTCCCTTGAATCATAATTACTTTTGCAGCCATTCCTTCTCCTCGCTTTTCTTTCTCTGTCAATTCGTAACTGTTCCGTACCTTCACAGTCACAATCCGGTCTGTTCTGAATCGTTATATCAACTCGTCAGTCTCTCTGTTTCAATTCTGCGGCGCATTTTTCCAGCGCTTTCAGGAATGCCTCGTTCTCCTTGTGGAGCCTGACTGCAATCCGGTAATATCCTTCGCAAAGTCCCCGGTAGTTGCCGCAGTCCCGGATCAGGTATCCTTCCTTGAGACATTCTTCCTTCAGCCCCCTTGGTCCTTCAAAGAACACATAGTTAGCTGTCGGAGGCACCGCCTTAAACCCCAGGCTTTGAAGCCCCCGGAACAGGTAGCGCCGCTCTTCCTTCACAATGCATCTGGCTTCCTCCACGTAGAGCCCGTCCTCCAGAGCCGCAATCCCTGCCTCCTGTGCCAGAACCGACAGATTCCATGGCTGAAGGACCGATTGCATCTGTTCCAGGACCTCCCGGTTGGATGAGATGCCGTAGCCCAGCCTCAGTCCCGGCATGGCATAGAGCTTCGTGAATGCCTTTAACAAAAACAGCGCCTTGCTGTTCTCCACATAGGGTTTCATCGTCCGTTCCTCTGCGTCGTCCAGAAACCCATTAAAACATTCATCCAGCACCAGAAGGATTTTTTTCTTCTCACATTCCTTCAAGATCTCGACGAGGAGCTTCTCATCGATCAGCACGCCTGTGGGATTGTTGGGATTGCACAGGAACACCAGATCCAGATCCTCTGTGAGATACGAGAGGTAATCATGAGCCACCGCAAAGCCGTTCTCTTTCTTCAGCGGGTAATAGGAAATCTCTGCCCCGCAGGCATTCAGCGCCTGTTCATACTCGGCAAATCCGGGAGCTGCAAGGAGCGCCTTCTTCGGCTTCAGACCCAAAGTAAGGGCAAAGATCAGCTCTGCCGCCCCGTTTCCAAAAATCAGGCTCTCCTCCCTGACCTGCTCCTTTTCCGCCAAAAGCCTCCGAAGCTTCCGGCACTCCACATCCGGGTAATGGATCACCCTGGGAATGCTGTTTTTCAGAACCTCTGCCACATGGGGAGAGAGCCCTAAAGGATTGATATTTGCTGAATAGTCTGCTTTCAAACGGTAGGAGTAGACGTCTCCTCCGTGCTCGTGTTTTTCCATCTGTCTTTCCTGCTTTCCTAGATTCGCCATAAGCATATGACCGCCCATTTGACCAGCGCAAACACCGCCAGGGACAATATGGCAGTCCCGTAGAGCAGGCGGTTTGCCCTCCGGATATCCTCCGGCTCCACACTCCTGCCCCGGTCTCCAATGGTCGGTTTCTTGTATAATTTCCCGAAATACCAGGCATCCCCGGCAAGCTGCACCCGCAAGGCTCCTGCCATGACCGCCTCCGTCTGTGCGGAATTGGGGCTTGCATGGTTCTTCCGGTCTCTGAGAAAGATCCGAACTGCCTCCCTCATGTCAAGCCCTGTAAACGCCGTCGCCGCGATCATCAAAAGAGCAGACAGCCTGGAGGGGATGAAATTCACCACATCGTCCAGCTTTGCCGCAAACCTGCCGAAATAAAGATAACGGTCGTTCTTGTATCCGATCATGGAATCCATGGTGTTGATGGATTTGTAAAACCAGCCAAACACCGCGCCTCCCAGCGCCATAAAGAGCATGGGGGCGATGATGCCGTCAGAGGTATTCTCTGCCACCGTCTCCACGGCTGCTTTTGCCACGCCTTCTTCGCTTAAATTCTGGGTATCCCTCCCCACAATCATGGAGACCGCCTTCCGGGCAGAAGGAAGGTCCCCCTTCTTCAATTCCCGGTATACCTTCATGCTTTCATCCTTCAGGGACTTAGTGGCAAGGAGCCAGTAGCACATCAGGGTTTCCAGAATGAGCCTGGCTTCCACGCACCACCTGCCTGCCAGGTATATAAGCAGCGCCGGAACCGCAGTGGTCACCGCCATGACAAAAAGCGCCGTGACGGTTCCGCCCAAGAGCTCTCCCTTCGGGCTTTTGGGAAACACCTTCCTTACCGCCTTCTCCGTCCCGGAGATCAGATGCCCCACCAGGCGGACGGGATGGTAGAGAATATGCGGATCCCCAATGACAAGATCCAACAGGAAGCCGAGAAGAAGCGCCAGTAAAGACAGTTTCATCCACTCCATCATTCCCTGCCCCCTTCCCGATGTTCTTTCTTCCAGTCAAGAGCCGCCTTCAAAAACCCAAGGGCATACTTCGGATTGGAATAGTAATAGAGATGGGGAAACCCAAGCATCTGGGAGGGGCTGCCGTGAATGCACTCCCATGACCGCTTCCTCAAAGGTTTTCCCGCATGAAAATCAGCCCCGTTTCCGGTACTGTCAAAATAGTGGAATTCATGCGCCCGGATCTCCCCGGCAGAACCGTTCAGGATTCCCGTTCGGTTAGGTGTCAGGGTAATATATCCGAATCTTCCAAGCTTTTCGGTCTTAAATGCCCTCTCCTCAATGGCTCCTGCCATCTCCCAGGCTTTTCCCTCCATATCCTCCATGCTCCGGTGCAGATAGAGAAACCCTCCGCACTCCGCCATACAGGGGAAGCCCTCCCGGATCCGGTCCCGGACCGAATGTTTCATGGACATATTTTCTGAAAGTTCTCTGGCAAAAAGCTCCGGATACCCGCCGCAGAGGATCATTCCATCTGCCATCTCCGGCACCTTCCCATCGTGGATGGGGGAGAAAAAGACAAGCTCTGCCCCCAGCTTCCCAAGGAGCCTTAAGTTGTCCTCATAGAGGAAACAGAACGCCTCGTCCCTCGCCACCGCGATCACCGGACGCTCTTTTTGGATTTCCAAATCCAGCTCCTTCTCTTCTGCCGAGAAATGGTTCCACAACTCCTCCGGCAGCATTTCCTGTTCTTTGTTTCCGGGAACTGCTATTTTTTTCCCATCCGTCAGAGGAGCGGCTTCCTCTGCCAATGCCAGAAGCCCGTCGATATCCAGGGAGTTCTCCAGGATACCGGCAAGATCTTCGAACTTTTCCTGAAGATCCTCCACCTCTTCCGGGAGCACCAGCCCCAGATGACGGCTCTCCAGGAAAAGCTTCTCCACCTTTGGCACATACCCGAATACACGGACGGACAGCTCTTTCTCGATCCGGTCCCGGATTTCTGAGTACATCATGGGCGACATCTCATTTAAGATCACCCCGCGGATGCGGCTCTCCTCCTGGTAAGTCAAAAAGCCCTTCAGCTCCGCCAATACGGACAGGCTCATCCCCTTGGCATTGACCACCAGCACCACCGACGTCTCCGTCACGGATGCCAGGTCATAGGCGCTTGCCCTGGTACTGATCCCGCCAAGGCCGTCATAGTAGCCCATGACCCCTTCCATCACCGAAAGATCCGTCCCCTCGCTTCCTTCCTGCAAAAGGAAACGGGTGACGATGGAATCTGTAAAAAAGGTATCCAGATTCCTGCTCTTTGCCTTCAGCACCTTGGAATGGAACATGGGGTCAATATAATCAGGACCGCACTTAAAGGAGGCGACCTGAAGCCCTCTCTTTCGAAACGCTGCGAGCAGCCCACAGGTGATCAAGGTCTTGCCGCTGCCGCTCTTTGGCGCGGCGATCATGATTCTTCGGTCACTCATCCCCTTCACCTCCCGTAAAGGCGATGACATAGACCGGATTCTGCCCCATCATCATGTGATAACGCGCCACCTGCTTAGATTCCCCGATCATCGCCGTCAGAATGGACACGTCGGTCACCGGAAGGGTACGGATGCACTCCAAAGCCTCCGATACCGTCTCAAGGGCGATGGCATTGATCACCACGCGCACCTTTTTGTTTTTCCCAAGGGCAGCCTTTAAGATCTCCGCAAGATTCCCCGAAGAACCTCCCACAAAGACGTGGGTGGGGCACGGCAAATCCTCCATTGCCTCCGGCGCCAGCCCTTCGATCACCGTCAGATTGTCCGTCTGAAAGTGCCGCTTGTTTTGCAGAATGAGCTGTACCGCCTCTGGCTTTTTCTCAATGGCATAGACCATGCCTTCCGGCGCCTGAAGCGCCATCTCAACGGACACAGACCCCGTCCCAGCGCCCACATCGTAGACCACCGAATCCCTGGAGAGCCGAAGCTTAGAAAGGGAAATACTCCGAATCCCCTGCTTGGTCATGGGTACCTTTGCCCGCAGGAAGGCTTCATCCTCAAGCCCGTGGGTCACTGTGCCTTTTGCGTCCTCATTCTCGATCAAAACCACAGACAGATCCTCAAACTTCTGTTCCAAAAGCTCCTCCGGCGTTCCCTCACGGATCCTTTCCGTATCGTAGGAAAGATTCTCTCCCACCGAGAGTTTTACCCCCGAAAAGCCGTAGGACAAAAGCTTTCGGCAAAGGTCTTCGATCCCGCCTTTTTGACCGATCAGGGCAAAGACTTTTTTGTGCTCCTTCACCGCTGCGATCAGGTTCTGCTGCCTTCCGTGAAGGCTCATCAGATAGACGTCCTCCCAGGACGTGTGCAGCTTCCCGCAGAGATAGACCACCGAGGAAATCCCGCTGTATACAGAAAGTTCCTCCCCCTGAAAGGCATCGTAGAGCTTCTTTGCTCCGCTGTAGAAGCCCACGTCGCCGGACAGAAGGATTGCCACCTCTTCATATTCCGGATGGTCCTTCACATAGGAGTGGATTTCTTCTGCTTTGTAGGCGCAGACACTGGGTTTTTGCAGGAATTTTACGCTTTCCAGCATCCGCTTTGCCCCGATCAGAAGCTCTGCCCGCTGGATTGCGTTTCTCGCCTCAACCGTCAGGTTGTCCGGATTGCCCATTCCGATCCCTATGAGGGAAATTTTTCGTTTGGGTTTCAGCCCCATTTTGTTCAGCAGTACTTTTCGGATTTCCTGCTCCGAAAAAATCTCCTCCTCAGCGGCAGCCTCCTCAGGGCGTCCGATGAGAATCACCTTGGCGCCTGCCTTCCTGGCTGCCCGGATCTTCTCCGGAGTGCCGCCCGCTTTCCCGGATTCCTTGGTCACCAGGTAGGAAGCCTTGCACTGCTTCAGCATGGCGACGTTCAGCTCTTCGCTGAAGGGTCCCTGCATGCAGATCAGATTTTTCCCGCAAAACCCCAGCTTTGCGCACTCCGCTACCACCTCCGGGGTGGACAGCACCCGTGCAAAAATCCTCTTCTCATAATCCGGGATAGCGGTAAACTTGGAAAGCTCCTTGCTTCCGGTGGCAACGAGGACATTTCCCTTCGTCTCCTTCAGATAAGCAACCGCTTCCTCCGTGCTGTCTACCAGGATGCAGTCTGAAAGCTCTTCCTTGCCGGAGCCCGCTGCCCGAAGGAGCCTGTAATACTCTGCCCCGCACTCCTGGCACGCCTGGCGGATGTTGGCGGAAACCACCTGGGCGTAGGGGTGCGTGGCGTCCACCACCAGGGAAAGCTCTTCTCTTCTCAAAAATCCCTTCATTTCCGCAAGATCCATGCGTCCTGCATGGACCTTGATCCGGTCATCTTCCTCAAAAGCAGTCTCCCCATACTCCGTCGCAACGGAAACCAGGACTTCTGCGCCTGCCCGTTTTAGGTATTCCGCCAGACGCCGTCCTTCTGTGGTTCCCGCAAAGATCAGGATCCTAGTCATGACGGTATCCCCGGGGCGTCACCATCGCATTTCCGATCCTTTGTGTCTGGGAGTTTCCGATGAATACCGTGGTAAACATATCCACCTCGGTATCCCTTAACTCCTTTAAGGTCAGGATCTGATAGGTTTCCCCTTCCCTTCCGATATTTTTCACAATGCCGCACACCGTCTCTTGGGATTTGTGCTGCATCATCAGGTCGCACGCCTTCTTCAGATAGTCGTGGCGTTTCTTGCTGGACGGATTGTAAAGGCAGATGGCAAAATCCGCTTCCGAAGCCAGAAGAAGCCTCTTTTCGATCTTTTCCCAGGGGGTCAGAAGGTCGCTTAAGCTGATCAGGCAGAAATCGTGGATCAGCGGCGCTCCTAAGACTGCGGCTCCCCCAGTCGCCGCGGTGACTCCCGGGATGACCTCCACCTGGACTTCGGGATAGTTTTCACCCAATTCCAGCATCAGCCCGGACATTCCATAGACTCCTGCATCCCCGCTGCAGATCATTGCCACCGTCTTGCCTTTTTTCGCCTCCTCAAAGGCGAGAATACAGCGGTCCACTTCTTTTCTCATGGGGGTTGTAAGGAATTCCTTGCCGGCAAAATGTTCCTTGACCAGATCCACATACACCGTATATCCCACGATGGTATCGCAGTTTTCCAGGGCATGGATCGCCCTTAAGGTCATCTGCTCATATTCTCCCGGACCGATCCCTACCACGTAGATTTTATTCAAATTCAACACTCCATTCTCTTACGGCGAGCGCCACGGTGACCCCGTCCGCCGCCTGCTTTTTCTCAATCAGGCTTCCATTCCTGCTGCCGAGGATCGCGCTCCTCTCACACACGTTGTCCACTCCCGTGACGTTTTCCACAAAGGGCGATGGGGTAAAGCTTCCCTCTGCCAAAGACAGCTCCTCCGCCGAATACGTCTCAAAGGGAACGGCGTATTTCTCACAGAAGGCGAGAATTCCCTCCTCCTCTGCCTTCAGGTCAATGCTCGCCACCTTCTCCAGGCTGTGGATGGACAGATGGTGCTTCCCAAGCGTTCTTAGGATCGCATCCTCGATCTCTTGTTTTTCTTTTCCTTTCCTGCATCCTACCCCTACGGTTACGATCCTGGGGATCAGATGCAGCGTATTCAAAAACGGGCTTCTCTCCTCATTGAGGGCTATGACCATACCGGTCTTTCCCTCAAAGGGTTCTTCCGGCTCCAGCACTTGGATCTCCTCCGGGACGGCTCCAAGGATGGGAAAGCTCGTCACAAGACCGATCTTTTTCTCATCCAGCACGTCGGCGGATACCAGCTTTGCCATCTTCATATCCCCGATATACAGCCCCAGTTTTTTTGCAAAAATATCCACTGCAAACCGTCCGTTCACATCCGTGGCGGTGGTGATCACCGGGATGGCGCCGGTCAGGTTCGCAATCTTTCCCGTAAGCTCGTTGGCTCCGCCCAGATGGCCGGACAGCAGGGAGATGACGAACTGCCCTTTCTCATCCATCACCACCACGGCAGGATCCTTTCTCTTGTCCGCCACAAAGGGGGCGATGCTCCGCACCGCGATGCCGGACGCTCCGATAAAGAGGAGGGCATCCTTCTCATCAAACATGTCTGCCGTCCAGTCATGGAGGGAGGTGACAAGGGGAATCAGCCCATATTTTTCCGCATAGCGCTCCTTCGTATAGGCAGCCACTTCCACGCCTTCCCGTTCCAGAAGATCCCGGATCCCCTGATTCAGCCGGCTGCCATTCTCCGTAAAGCTTACTGCTGCCAGCTTCATTACTTGGATGCCTCCCGAAATTCTGTGGTGAACGCCGGATTGTACAGCTCCGACCGGTTGTAATGGCTGTGGGTCACAACGTCGCCGATGATCATCAGCGCCGTCTTGGTGATGTTGTGTTTTCTCGCCGTCTCCGCCAGTGTCCCCACTGTGCAGACGAACGCCTGCTCATCCTCCCAGGTCGCCTTGTAGACGATCGCCGCCGGCGTGTCCGCCGTATAGCCGCCCTCGATCAGACGCTCCGAAAGTTTCTCCAGCATTCCGGTACTTAAAAAGACCACCATGGTCGCCTGGTGGGATGCAAGGGAGGCGATCTCTTCCTTCTCCGGCACCGGTGTGCGCCCCGCCATCCTGGTGATGATCACGCTCTGGCTCACATCCGGCAGCGTATATTCCAGATTCAGCGCACTCGCCGCCCCGCAGAAAGAGCTGACGCCCGGGCAGTAATCATAGGCAATGTTTTTTTGATCCAGCACGTCCATCTGTTCCCGGATTGCCCCGTAAAGGCAGGGATCCCCGGTGTGCAGGCGCACGGTGGTAAGCCCGTCTGCTTCCGCCTGCTCCATGACCGAAAGAACCTCCTCCAGGGTCATCAGGGCGCTGTTGTAAACCTTGCAGCCTTCCTTTTTCACTTCCAAAAGCTCAGGATTCACAAGGGATCCCGCATAGATGATCACATCCGCCTCTGAAAGGAGCTTCTGTCCTCTCACCGTGATCAGGTCCGGCGCCCCCGAACCCGCTCCTACAAAATGTATCATTTGTCTTTCTTCTCCTTTACAATGATCAATGAATAATAACCTGCATCCTCCGGGATTTCCTCAACGCTCCGGTAGATCTTCTCCCCCGGCATCCCGCAGTTTTCAATCATGACAGCCGTCTCGCCAAGCGCCTTTAACTGCTCCTTGACCTGTTTCATTTTCTTTCCAGCCTTCATCAAAACCTTGGTTCCCGGAAGCGTGAGCGCTTCTTCAATCTGATAGGAGGCGGGGATGACATGAAGCGGTTCGCTTCTCTCCACCAATCCCTCGTTCAGTCTGGCAGAAACGGCGCAGAATGAAGTGATCCCGCTTACGATCTGCGCTTCGTATCCCATGTCCAGAATTCTCTGGTGGACATAGAGATAGGTGGAATACACGGTGGGATCCCCCAGGGTCAAAAAGACCACATTCTCCCCTTTCTCCAGATATTCCGCCACCCTCCTGGATGCCTTCTCATAATTTTGATCCAACGTTTCCTTGTCCTTCGTCATCGGCATGGACAACGCCAAGAGTTCTTTCTCTTTCAGCTCCGGGACCGCTTTCTCCGTAATCTGGTAAGCCACCGTCTCCTCCGCCTTCTCTCCCGGCACCGCAATCACTTTGGTCTCCCGGATCAGGCGGACTGCCTTCAGCGTCAAAAGCTCCGGATCCCCCGGACCGATCCCGACGCCGTATAACGTTCCTTTCATTGCTGGTTTCTCCTTCTCTGTTCTTATTTCTGAATGGCTGAAGGCTCCTGTCTTTTGCGGGGAAGGGGTTCCGCAGCCCCTGCCGCCTGCCTTCAGTTTCTTCTTATCGCTCCGCTCGCGGCATTGCCGCTCACTGCCCGTTGCCCGGCGGATATCCGCCTGTCTGTGCAAGCCAGCTTGCCCATCCATGCGGCTGCCCTCCGGGCTTTTCGCTCCGCTCGCGGCATTGCCGCTCGCTGCCGTTGCCCGTCGGATATCCCCATGACTGTGCAAGCAAGCTTGCCCATTCATGGGGCTGTCCTCCGGGCTTATCGCTCAAAATAACGCAGCATTTTGTTGGCTCCTTGGGTTTGTCCCAGCCATCCGTGTTCGTTGGAATAGAGGATGACCTCTGTCTCAAGAGCCGCTCCGCACCGATGCTGCAGATATCCGTGGACTCTGGGAATGATCTCGGACATGGTTTCTGTCAGGAGATGATTCCGTTTTAAGATGCCCACTGCCTCCTCCGTGGTAATCGTTGCCAGAATTTCCTTTGCCAGGGACAGGGATGCCCCTGCGCGGATTGCCGCGGCTGCCATCAGCTCTGCCCTGGAATCTGCCGAACGGGAATGGGTGTTCATGATTCCTCCTGACACCTTGATAAACTTTCCGATGTGGGCTACAAAAAGGATTCCCTTGATTCCTAAATTTACCGCAAAATCCAGAGTTTCCCCCACATAGTTGCTGCATTTCATGGAATTGTCCACATCAAGATCGTGGTATTCCCGAAGAAATGCTTCCCCGTAATTTCCGGGTGTAATCAACAGATAGTCGTTCCCGTTCTCTTTTTTCATGGACATTTCGGCGCCGATACTGGCGATCAGCGCCTCCTCACTCATGGGCACCACGATTCCGCTGGTCCCCAAAATGGAGATCCCTCCCTGGATTCCCAGGCGGGGATTGAAGGTTTTTCTTGCCGTCTCCTCTCCCTTCGGAACGGAGATCACGACGGAAAAGCCGCCCTGGTACTCAAACTCCTCGGCTGCTTCCCGCACCGCGCCTTCGATCATGGCTCTTGGCACCTTGTTGATGGCAGCTGCCCCAACGGGCTGCTCCAATCCTTTCTTGGTCACCCTGCCTACGCCTTTTCCTCCATCCAAATGGATCCCCGGCGTTTCTGTCAGGGTGACTTCCGCATAGATCAGAAGCCCATGGGTGGCGTCCGGGTCATCCCCGCCGTCCTTCTGGACTGCACAGGAAACCCTGCTGGGTTCCATGTGGATGTCCTGGATGGACAGATGAAGGAGGATCCCCTTAGGCGTCCGAAGATCCACCCGCTCTATTTTCCGCCCGCCAAGGAGCATATAGACGGCTGCCTTTGCCGCGGCGGCTGCACAGGAGCCGGTGGTATAGCCATAATGAAGCTTTTTGTTGTTTTTAATAATGTAGTAATTCTCTAAACCGTTCTCCATTTGTTCTCCTTTTTTGCTGATACAAAAGGGAAATTCGGCAATAGTATGCCAGTTTTCATTATATGCATTTGGGAGGGGGCTGTCAACAAGGAACGGCATCCACTTTCCGGGCTTATCGCACAAAAAAAATGCCATCGGGGTTTACTGACAGCATTCTTTTTGGTCTTGGCTTTCTTCTGTTTTTCCAAATTTTGTGGACAGGACGGTTCGCGGTTTTTCGGCTTCTTCCTTGTCCCATGGCAGCACGTCTCCCGGCTCTCGGAGATACTCCAGGATCTGCCAGATTCCTTCTCCCGTATAGGAACTCACCCGGAAAATGTCCTTGCAGCCGGAAAGCCGAAGCCACCGTTCTGCCTGATCCGGATTCGCCCTGGGGGCGTCGATCTGGGTGATGATCCCGATCACCGGTCTGGTGGACTGAGCCACAATATTCGGCGGGAACAGAGAATACGGCTCCTCTGCGCTGATCACCAGCCCTACCACGTCCGCCTCATAGGAATAGAGCGCCAAGGCTCTTCCCAGGCGGTTCGTCTCCGCATACTCACCTGGAGTATCGATCACTACATCGTAGTGGTTGATGTACTGGGTCTTATAATAGTGGATCGTATCTCCCTTCAATGCCTGCTGGAGTGTGGTCTTGCCGCACTCGCTCCGTCCCATGAGTATGATTTTTTTCATAAGCGCATCACGTCTTCGTCACCTCACAGATTGTGAAGCCCAGTTTTGTCTTCAGATAGTCGTTGATCTCCATGATCGCGTTCTCCACCTCTGCTACCCTTCCAGTAAAGATCAGGGTGCCGCTGAAACGGTCAATGAAGCCCATCTCGATATTCGCCTTCTTCATGGCAATGTCCGCTGCTATGACAGAGATCTCCGGCGGGGTCATACTTAAGATCCCGATGGCGGAACGCTGATAATCCAGCTGCGGATCCAATCCCAGCTTTCTGTAAATAATGGGATCGGGGCTTGCGATGACATGAGCCAGGGTCACCTGTTTGCCGGGAACCTGCTCCTGAATGATACGCATCTTCTTCTCGCCGGAAGCATTCAGATCTTCAAAATTCATTCCCTATCCTCCCAATTCTGACTCTTTTCCTAAATGATACCACACAATCCAACATAATACAATACAAAAGTTCAAGTTTTCCAGCCTGTACAAAGCAGGCATGTTGCGTTATAATGGCTCCAAACCATCTATCCAGGAGGATTCCCATGAAAAAAATTCTTTTGATCGCCACCGGCGGCACGATCGCTTCTAAATATACCGATGAAGGGCTCTGTCCCCAGATCTCTTCGGAGGAACTAATCTCCTACGTTCCTTCCGCCAGGAATTTCTGCGAGATCGACGCGGTACAGCCTTTCAACCTGGACAGCACCAATGTGGACGCCCCCCAGTGGCTTGCCCTGGCAGAGCTTATCGAAAAAAAGTACGAATACTACGACGGCTTCGTCATCTGCCACGGCACGGACACCATGGCGTACACTGCCGCTGCCCTTTCCTATCTGATCCAGAACAACCGGAAGCCCATCGTGATCACCGGGGCACAGAAACCCATCGACCTTGCCATCACCGACGCCCGTGCCAACCTGCTGGACAGCTTACGGTTTGCCTCCCATGAACGCGCCCACGGCGTAAATATCGTATTCGGAGGAGTGGTGATCGCCGGAACCAGGGCAAAGAAGGAGCGTTCTAAGAGCTACAACGCCTTCTCCAGCATCAATTATCCCCAGATTGCCATCATCCAGGACGATCGGATTATTTTCTATATCGACGACAAGGATCAGTCCACCAGCCCCTTGAAATTCTGCCATACCCTCAACAACCGGGTATTTCTCTTAAAGCTGATCCCAGGCACCAGCGGGCGTGTCCTCGAAACGCTGTCCTCTGCCTTCGACGCTGTGATCATTGAGTCCTTCGGTGTAGGAGGTCTTCCCAATTATGGGGACGACAGCTTCCGCACTGCCATCAAGGACTGCCTGGATGCCGGCAAGATCATTATCATGGCGACCCAAGTCACCCATGAGGGCAGCGACATGACCGTTTACCAGGTAGGAAAGGCAATCAAGGATGAGTTTTCCCTTTTGGAATCCTACGATATGACGCTGGAAGCCACAGTGGCAAAGACCATGTGGGCATTAGGACAGACTTCGGGCCGCGAGGAATTCAAACGGCTGTTCTATACGACCATCAATCACGATTTGTTGTTCGCATAAGGAGCCGCTGGGAAATTTCGTCTGTCCCCGCTGCATTCCACATCAGGAATATTTCAATATAAA
>DVFT01000123.1 GCA_018713105.1 Candidatus Limivivens merdigallinarum
ATACAGAGCAGGATAAAAGGAATCACCATCCCGATCAGCAGACACCAGTGGAAGATGCTCTTGGAACTTAAATGATCCTGAAGCAGCGTGACACGGGTCAAAACCTTCCCTCCCTCTACGTTTCGCACTTCCCGCAGACGTTTTCCACCGCGGAAGGAAAAAACAGGGAAATAATTCACAATTACGCCAAGGAACCCCACCGCAAACACCAGGAAGTAGAGCTTGCTCCACCAGTAGGGCATGTAAAGATCCATTCTCCCGAACAGACCTACAAATCCTACTGCCACCATGACCAGCCAGTTATGTTCCCAACCCGGATCTTGATAAAAAAACATGCCAAGAAGCCCTTGTCCCAGCTTCTCTCCGTTGAAAAGATTGCCCGGCTTATAGGGCTCCTGGGCGTAGAGAATCCCGCTTGCCCTGGAGCTGGCCTGTCCCAGGAAATCTCCGTCGTAGATCACATAGTTCCTGGCAAACCACCAGCCCGCCAGCAGAAGCACCAGCAGTGCAATAAAAAATCCTCTTCCAAACAAAGTCTTGAAATCCCACTTTTTTTTGCCGCCCAGCACCGTAGCTGCAAAAAACAGCACGCTTGTAAGCGCCCAGCCATAAGCGTTATAGTAGGACAGCGCCAGAAGCGCAATGCCCACGGAGAGACCTGTGCAAATCTTAAAGTTCCATCCATCCTCCATGGCCAGAGCCCACATATAGATGATGACAGCCCCGGAAAAAAGCGCCAGGCCGTCATTATTTACATACGAAAAGACGAACAGTCCCTGGGGAAGGAATACCGCAAGGGCAATGAACATTCTGGAAGCCCCGCCTTCAAAAACCTTTTTCCCAAGCTTCATGACAAAATACGCCGTTCCGGTTCCCAGCAGCACATTTACAAATCGTGCCGCAAAAAGAATGACGTCGAAGCTGTCCGTGAACAGCTTTACAACCTTTACGAACAGGGCAGACACCATATAGGACAGAATCGGGTTGAACGCATAGGAAATCCCCCAGACTTCATTTCGAAGCTCCGGATCGTCCCCATGCGGCAGGGCATTGTGACGGACGATATAGTCTACCACATTGTAGCGCATCCTTTCATCCGCCGCCTGATCAAAGGGCAGGATCGCCGCCCAAATCACCAGGAGCAGGAACACTGCCGTCAGGAACAACATCTCCCATCGTTTTTCTTTCCATTGTATCTTCATAGATCTTCTCTCCATCTCTTCTCAAATCCGTTTCAGCGAAAAGTCCTGGCTGTCCAACGTCAAATTCGGATTATAATAGGGATCGCCGTTTTTCATGATATCCGGCCACCGTCTCTCCAGGATCTCGATCTCCCGGTGGAAACGCGCCAGCTTCTCCGGCGTATCCTCAAGCCCTCTGGACTTGGATTCATAATGATACAGCTCCACATAAGGATTGTAGACCACCAGATAGCCTAAGGCACGGACCTTCAGGCAGAAGTCAATGTCGTTGAATGCCACCTGAAGCTCTTCCGTAAGTCCCCCTGCCTCGTCAAACACGGAACGCCTGACCATCATGCAGGCGGCAGTCACCGCGCTGTAGTCCTGGGCGCAGATGATGCGGTGGCAGTATCCGGTGCTTCCACGCTTCTGCTGCACGAAGCAGTGACCGGCGATTCCGCCGAAGCCAATGACTACGCCGGCGTGCTGGATGGTATCGTCCCCATAGTAGAGACGGGCTCCCACCACGCCTACGTCCTCTCTCATGCAGTAGCCCAGCAGTTCCTCCAGCCAGTCGCTGTTAATCACCTCAGTATCGTTATTCAAAAGGAGCAGGTATTCCCCTTTTGCATACTCCGCGCCGAAGTTATTGATAGCGGAATAATTAAACCCGCCCTGGTAGGTAACCACATGAACGTTCGGATTGCCTTTTTCAAGCTCTTTATAGTAAGCGAAGGTACGTTCCTCCTCGCTGTTGTTTTCCACAATGATATATTCAAAATTCCGGTAGGTGGACTTCTCCTCAATGGAATCGATGCACCGCTTCAGATCCTCGATATGGTCCTTATTGGGGATAATGATCGAGACCAGCGGATCGTATTCCCGAAGGAACCGTGTGCGGTATAGCCCTAAGTATTCCCCCATGCTCACCTGCGCCTTGACGCCGATCCGGTCAAAGTGCGCCTGAACCGCCCTCATTCCCGCGTCGAAGGCATAAAGCTTGCTTTCCGGATTCTCGGAGGTGGAATCCTCATGGCTTCTCCAGTGATAGAGTACCTTGGGGATATGGTAGATCCGTTTCGCCGCCTCCACGCAGCGAAGGATAAAATCATAATCCTGCGCCCCGTCAAAGGCTGGGTCCAAAAGTCCGACTTTCCCGGCAAGTTCCCGTCTTACCACGAACAAATGACAGATATAATTCACTGAGCATAGGAGATCCAGATTAAAGTCCGGCTTCATGTGAGGCTGGAAAAATTTGTGTCCGTCCATGGACATCTTGTCCTCGTCGGTATATAGAACTTCTGCCCGGACGTCCTGCTGGATCTTGGCGGCACACTCATAGAGGGCATTGGGCGTGAGGACATCGTCATGATCCATAAAGGCGATGTAATCTCCCGTTGCCGCCTGGATGGCCGCGTTGGTATTCTCCGCGATCCGAAGCGCACTGCCGTGGCGGATCACCTTGACCCTTTTGTCTTCCATCTCAAGCTGATCCAGGATTTCCTTTAAGGGAGAGCCTTCGCCGCTTCCGTCGGACAGGCACAGTTCCCAATTGGGGTAGGTCTGTTTTTTCACCGACTCCACCATCTCCTGGAAATAGGGCAGCGGCGTCTTATAGAGAGGCACCACGATGCTGATCTTTGGATTCACCGGAAAGACCGTCTTGCGCTGTTTTTCCAGCTCTCCCGGAGATGGAAGGTGCTTCTCTATCCACTTCTGGTAATCCACCGGTCTTTCCTTGGCGGAAAAAAGCTTCCTCGCCGCCTTTTGGCCGAGGGCGTAAAGCCCGTGGGCGCGGTAGTAGTCCATGCCCTTCCGTACATATTTGCCCGCCTTGTTCTTTAAGATCACGGCTTTTTCAAGGCTGACCGGATGGACCGCCTTCCGCTCCTCCGTGCGAAATACCAGGTAGGCGACTTTTTCCGGCAGGCTTTTCAGTTCAATGAAAAACCCGCATTTTTCTTCCACCGGGCATTCCCGGTACATCTGGACCACGTCCAGCCTTGCGTTCTTCTGGATATTGCAGGCAATGGGCTTTTTGTCCTTGTCATAGAGGGCGATTCTGACCCCCTTGCGGTCCACGCACCAGCCCCGGAGCATTAGCGTCCCTTCTCTGTGGTTTACCTGCTCCTCTTCCAGATAAAACTGCGGTTTTCCCTGCTTTGCTTTCAGCTCCTTGACCGAGATCTGGAACCAGGTGAGCCGCTCCCCGCCGGCCACCGCGTAAATGAACAGCCTGCGGTAGCGATCCAGATTCTCCGGAAGAAAGACAGAAACCGTCACCTTTTCTCCCAACAAAAGCTCCGACTCTTTGAACCGTTCCAGGGCGCTTAAGCTCTCCCACGGCTCCATGGACGCCTGAATCTCCGTCTTGTCCAGAAATGCCTTCAAATCATAATTTTTCGGCCAGTTTCCCTGAAGCAGATACCGGTTGTCTTCTAAGAGGTGAAACCGTTCCCGCTTCACTTCCAAAAGTTGTGCTTCCATCTTGTTCCCTCCTGATATAGGTTAATCCTCTTTTTTTCCCGGAAACAGCGATTCCCATACCTTGGAAACCTCGTGCCGTCCCCGCAGGGTGCAGTCTCCGGTCACCCGGGTCAGGTTTGGGCTGTAGTAGGGATCTCCCGCCTTCAAAGTCTCCTTCCATTTCTTCCGGAAACGGAGGATTTCTTTTTTGAACCGCTCCTGTTTCTCGGGCGTCGTCTCAAGCCCCCTGGTCTTGGACTCGTAATGGTAGGCTTCCATATTGGGATTCAGCACGATCAGTTCCCCGCGTTTCCGAATCTTCATGCACAGATCCACATCGTTTAGTGAAACCTGGAAGTCCTCGTCAAATCCACCCACCGCTTCAAAGCTGGACCGTTTGACCATCATGCACGCCGCCGTCACGGCGCTCACATCCTGGATTGCCTTAAGCCTTCCGAAATATCCCACGTCGCTTCTCCTCCTGCCTGTGAGCACATGGCCCGCGAATCCGGAAAGGCCGATCACCACCCCTGCGTGCTGCACCGTGTTGTCGGGATAATAGAGCTTTCCTCCCACCGCCCCGGTGCCTTTTCTCTGGCAGAAGCCTAAAAGCTCCTCCATCCAGCCAGGCGTAATGATCTCAATATCATTGTTCAAAAACAGAAGATAGTCTCCCGAAGCATGCCGGACACCGAAATTGTTGATGGCGGAATAGTTAAATCCTCCCTCATAGGTCACCACCTTCAGATTTCCATGGCGCAATGACTGCTCCTCGTAGAAGTCGAAGGTCTCCTGCCTTTCACTGTTGTTCTCGATGATGATCACTTCAAAATTAGAGTATGTGCTTTTCCCGTAGATGGAATCCAAACACTTCTCCAACGTCTCCTTCTGATCCTTATTGGGAATCAGGATGGAAACCTTTGGCGTTCCTTCGATCTCAAGAATCGTTCGAAGAAGGATAAAGATCCCCGTAAATTCCACGCTTCCCCGGATTCCCATTCGCTTATAGTGAGCCTTCAGGGCGTCCATGGACGACTTGACGGCGTAGGATTTGCTGTCCTGGTTGCCCGCCGTGGACTCCTCGTGGGCCCTCCAGTGATACAACACCTTGGGGATATGCCCGATCCGGCTGGTCCTCTCGCAGCAGCGCAGGATGAAATCGTAATCCTGTGCGCCCTCATATTCTTTCTTTAAAAATCCCGCCTCCATGGCAAGGCTTCGCCTTACCAGGAAAAGATGGCAGATATAATTGATGCTTCTCAAAAAATCGTAATTAAATTCCGGCTTGAACCTGGGGGAATGGAACAGGCTGGTATCCTCATTGGTGAGATCCTCATCCGTGTACAGAATGTCAAGGCTTGGGTCCTCGTTGTATGTTTTCACCAGCTGGTAGAGCGCGTCTGTCTCCAGCAAATCATCGTGGTCGGCAAACAGCAGGAACTCTCCTGTTGCCATACGGATTGCTTCGTTGGTATTCTCGGAGATTCCTAAATTTTGCGATAGCTTCCGGTAGCGGATGCGCTTGTCATGGACTGCATATTTTTGAACCAAAGCTCCCGGACTCTCACTGGTGCTTCCGTCCGCCAGGCAGAGTTCAAAGTGCTCATAGCTCTGGTTTACAATGGAGTCCAGAAGCTCCTTCAAATACCTCTCCTTGGTGTTGTAAAGGGGAATGACGATGCTGATCAGCGGCGTCTTTGGAAACTGTTCTTCCCGCTGGCGCCTCCACTCCTTCTTATCCGGCCTTCTCCGCTCCAGCCATGCCATATACTTTTCATCGTCCGTGCGGATCTCCTCCCGCACATAATCCACGAATCCTTTCAGCCCCTGTTCTTTCAAAACTTGCCGGTTTTTGGAAAAGCTGCCCTTTTTGAATACCTTCCTGAGCTTTCCGCGCCTGGAATTCTCATAGTCAAACCTGGACATGGTGATGACATACGTCTTCCTGGTGAGGCGGTTCTCCATGGAAAGGATCAGCTTCTTCCCGGAAAACTCCTCCCGGGGCATGGTAAAGCAGAACCCGCAAGGATATCCTTCCTTTAAGTGCATCTCCTCAATGACGTCATTCCGGATGAGCCTCTGCACAGGTTCCCCCACCTCCTGTCCGTTTTCATCCGTCACAGTCAGGCGGTCCTCCCCTAAGGCGTCCACTGCCCAACCACGGATCAGGATATTCTTGCCGGACAGGGTGCACTCGTCCAGCTTGTAGCAAAGAGACGCATCCTGATACGCATTCTTCAGCTCCGTCCCGGTCATGGAGGTGAGTACCCGCTCCTCCTGTCCCAGGGTCAGGCGGATGGTCAGCCCTTCATGGCTCTCCATGTAGGCTTCCAGGTCGGGAATTGTAAGAAGGAAGCCTAAATGGTCTGCCCGGTCCCGGTACTGGGGATAAATCTCCGCCACATCCGCCCGTCTCACATCCTGAAGGATGACTTCCACCGGAACTCCCTTCTCATCGAACGCCTCAAAGACCGGATTCTCCCCCGCATCCGCAGCCCTCCAGCCCCGCATCCGGTAGATCCCGCCGTCGTTCCAGATATATTCTTCCATGTCCACTACTGCATTCTGAATGCTCATGCTATCTCTTCCTTTTGTTCTCTATCTCTTGCGAAGATTCTGGTACTTCTCGTATGCCTTCCAGACCTTCGTATTCTTCATCTCCCGGATCAGCGTGCGCTGTTCCATGACCTCTTTCGCCGTCCGCTCCACCTCTTCCATGGGAATCTGGTCCATGGGATAGACCGTAAGTGAAACCGTCAGGCTATGGGCGCCCTCTGGAAGCTCATGGATCAAAAGATTGGGGTCGTCGTCCCCTGCGTAAATCCAGTTTCCAAGAACCGCCCCCTCCCGCAGGGTAAAGGGACAATCCGTTTTCCCGCCGTCCAGGGACAGCTTGTCAAGCTGAATCATCCCTGCCGCGCTGCCTGGATCCACCCGGAGGCTATGCAGCCCCTTTGGCAGCTCGATGGTCCGATCGATCCTGAAGTTATCCATGGGAATGGTCAGGGAATCTTTTTCTGAATACCCGTTCCCAAAGTCAAAGAAGAGCTGCAGCGCCTCCTTTCCCATCGTCTCCTCCATGGGGAATACGCCGGGGCTGATCTCCTCATACAGATCCCGCACCGGCACATGGCCACGGCAGACATAATGCTGAAAATTCGTCTCCATCTCTTCAAAGGATCGGATCTCCTCCTTAGTAATCCCCATTTTCCCAAAGAAATCCCATTCCCGGAGATCATACCTCCTGGCATGTTCTGTAAAATAAAAAATAATCCGGTAGAGTAAATAATTCACCGGAATGGGAAAATCAAAGCTCCACTCATAGTCAATGGCAGTCCATCTCTCCCCATCCAACAGAAGATTGCCGGCAAGAAGGTCGATATCCGTCACCTTCGCGCATTCACTGCCCTCGGGAAGATCCACCCTGCCGAACACTTCCTCAAACTCCCTGCTTCTTCGGTACGTGTCCCCCTTATGGAGGGAACGTACCAGGTGGAGGAAGTTTAAGAACTCCTCTGCCATCCGCTCCTTGCTTTCTGATCTCTGGAGATTCAAAAGATGCTCCTCAAACGTCTCTCCGGTAAGGTATTGAAATTCCACGCCCTCTTCGGTGGCTTCACAGTGGTTAAAGGAAAGGATACTCCCCTTTGAAAGCTTTGAAAGCTCCTGATACCAGCGGTACATCCGCTTCACATGCTCCCTTCCTTCCGGAAATTCCGGGACCTTGCACACAAACCGTCTCCCCGTCTCGTCCTCCAGGATATCGGTGCGAATGGCAAGACGCGGATTCCTCTCATTGGAAAATTTGGAATAAATCACATTCTTCATAGGGATTTCCTCTCTAACAATACCAGAAACGAATTGGAAAACTCCGGGAAAAGCTCATTGTCGATCAAGGAGTCAAAGACCCTCGCCTCGTCGAACAGCCCCAGGCGTCTCTGGTCATAATTGCATCGGTTGTCTTTGAGTTCCCCTTTTCTTGGAAGGTAGTGGTCAGAATAGATGGAATAGGGGAATTTGTAGTCTGGATAAGGGTAATAAAAGCGGTACTCATAGCCTCCCACCTCATCGAACAGCTTCGTAAGCTCAAGCTTTGAGAAGGTGTGTACGTCTGTGGTATTGGGGTACCCCTCAATCCCCTCGAAATACCGCCCCACATGATCCTCCGCACAGCCTGCAAAATACTTAAGGCCTAAGCGGTTCTCAATGGCAAGGACGACCTTTCCTCCCGGCGCCAAATGCTCCCTTATCAGGGAGAGCATATAGTGAAAGGGCTTCTCATGATCCGTATAACACGCCGCATACTCGAACACTCCGATCAAGGTGATAAACTGGTACGAATCTTTCAGGAGGTGCCGTTCCACCTCTTCAAAGGCTCCTACCAGGATCTCGATATTGCCGTACTGCCGGTTGCGGTAGGCATTGATCAGGCTCCTCTTTTTGGAAAGCTCCACGCAGGTCACGCTCCCCGCCTTTCTGGCAAGGGCTCCTGTGATTGCGCCGCAGCCTGCCCCGATCTCCAGTACCCGATCTTTCTCTCCCATGGGAATCCAGCTCACGATATTGTGGCGGATATGGGAGAAGTGATAGAGGATGGGCCAGCTCTTCTTCTTTGCAATGATCCGGTTGTACTCTGCCTCAGAACTTACGGACTTGGCAATTTGGAGGAGTTCTTCCTCCACCGGGCCGTCCGAATAGTAATCCTCCCCCGGATACCAGGTATCATCCAGGGTCACCTTCCCAATCTGTTCTCTCATCACGCCTCCTCCTTACATTCCCTGACCTCAATCTCTGAGTTCATATCATAAAAGCCCACTGTGTCCTTGCTGGAAACCACCGCCACGCTGCAGGCGTCATAGAGCCGGTGAAAGACCCGAAACTCCCCTTCCATATAGCCGGTGCAGCCAAAGGAAATTAGATACTCTCCGCCCTGCAGATCCATCCGCTGGGTGAAATCCACCTCCACAATGTTCCCTTCCCGCGCCGGGATGGAAATCTTCTCGTACATGGTGTTGGTTCCCGTAATTTCCGTCCCCTTCATATCCTTGATGGTGAACGCCACAATGGGTTCCTGAATCTCCCGATAGAACTTAAGCTTCAGCTTAAACGTACAAACGCTTCCCTTTTCGATGGTATTGGTCAGAAGCCCGTTTTCATCGGCAACGCCGAAATCCACAATCTCCGCCTGCTTCTCCCCGTACTCCAGGAGGTTGGGGTTTACCTTGATGGCTTCCTTCCATTCTCCCTGGAAGGCCGCCTGGCTCTTGGGCTGCTCGCCTTCCTGGTGAACCAGAATTCTCTTGTAGAGATCCACCATCTCTTTGGGACCTCCCTCTGCCACCTTGTCGCCTTTATTCAGGAGCACCACCCGGTCGCAGTATTTGCTGATGCTGCTCAGGTCATGGCTCACAAAGAGAATGGTTTTCCCCTGCTCCTTGAACTCCTCGAATTTGTGGTAGCACTTTGCCTGGAAGAACACATCCCCCACGGACAGCGCTTCATCCACAATCAGGATCTCGGGATCGATGTTGATTGCCACCGCAAACGCCAGGCGGACAAACATACCGCTGGAATAGGTCTTGACCGGCTGGTTTACAAACTCTCCGATATCCGTGAATTTCAGGATATCCGAAAGCTTCCGGTCGATCTCCTCCTCCGTAAATCCCATCATCGTCCCGTTCAGGTACACGTTCTCGATGCCGGAATACTCCATATTAAAGCCCGCTCCCAGTTCCAGAAGGGCAGAAATCCTTCCGTTCACGGAAACATGCCCTTCTGTGGGATTCAAAACGCCGGTGATGATCTTTAAGATCGTGGACTTTCCGGAGCCGTTGGTTCCGATGATTCCCACCGTCTCCCCCCGGTTCACCTGAAAGCTCACGTGATCCAGGGCGCGGTGCTCCTTAAATTTCTTTTGTCTTGTCAGCCCCAGGCTTTCCTTTAAGCGGTCTGACGGCTTGTCGTAAAGCTTATAGACCTTGCTGACATCCTCCACTTGAATTGCAATCTGATTTTCCACTGTTCTCTCCCCTGTCATAGCACGTCCGCGAAATGTATCTTCAGCCGCTTGAACACCCAGCTTCCGAACAGGAAGCAGGCCGCCGTGAATACCCAGAAATACAACGTCCACCACGGGTCTTCGAAAAACCATCTCTTCTCAATCAGCGCGTTCCGGTAGCCGTGGACAATATAATAGACGGGGTTGAGTTTCAGAATCTTCACCACAATCCACCCCCAGGAAAAATTGTCCGTCAGCATCTTCACATCCCACATAATCGGAGTCAGCCATACCCCCACCTGGAGGAGGATATTGATGATCTGGCTTAAGTCCCGGAAAAAGACCACCACGGAGCTGGTCACATAGGTCATCGCCAGGATCAGAAGGAACAGGCCAAAGGAATAATAAAGAACCTGAATGTCATAGACGTCCGGGAAATACCCGTAGCAGGCAAACAGGATCAGGACAAACACCACGAAGAACACATGAACCACCAGCGCGGAAAGCAGCTTCACCACCGGAAGCACCGTGATATTGAACACGACCTTTTTGACCAGATAGTTGTATTCCAGGAACGAGTTCGTCCCGCTTACCAGCCCCTCCTGAAAGAAAAACCAGGGGATGATCCCCGCCACCAGGTAGAGGACAAAGGGAAACTCCTTCCCAGCCACCTGGATTGCGGAGCCGCCCCGCATCGCCACGCCGAACACAAAATAGTACACCAGAATGGTGACGATGGGCTGGATAAACGCCCAGATCGTCCCGAAATAGGAGCCGGCATATTTCATTTTGAAATCGTTTTTTGCAAGCTTTTTCACCAGGCGGCGGTTTTTGTAGACCTCGCCTGGCAGCGAAAGCAATTCCTTGATCATAGACTACCTCTGATTTTCTGTGTACTCTTTAAAGCTTCCCCATTTCTGGTCTTTCTCAGAGATGGTCAGCTCCATCCCCTCTGGAATCGGCCACTCCACCGCCAGGTCCGGATCGTCCCATTTCAGTCCGCCTTCATCGTTGGGGTGATAGAAATCGGTACATTTGTAGGCAAACTCCGCATGGTCGGACAGCACCACAAAACCGTGGGCAAAATTCTTCGGAATGAAAAACTGCTTCTTATTCTCCGCAGAAAGCACCACGCCGAACCATTTGCCATAAGTCTTGGAATCTTTTCTTAAATCCACCGCCACGTCGAAGACCTCTCCGGAAACCACTCTCACCAGCTTGTCCTGCGGATAGTTGATCTGAAAATGAAGCCCGCGAAGCACGCCCTTCTTGGAAGAAGACTGATTGTCCTGCACGAATTCCATATCGATTCCTGCTTCCTTATAGTCGTTGTAATTATAAGTCTCCATAAAATATCCTCTCTCATCGCCGAACACGGTGGGAGTGATCACCTTCAGTCCTTCAATCTCACAAGTTTCTACTGTAATTTTTCCCATAATTTCATTCCTCTTTTCTCAAATTTTCATGTATGCACTGCCGCTTATTATAACAAAGAATACCCCAATCAGCAAGAGTATGGAGGGATTTTTTGCTTAACAATCCCTTATGATCTGCCGCATCATGGATTCCCAAACTCATGGAGCAGAGCAATCTCCTCCGCCCACCCCGCGTCGTCGTTTGGCGTCTCCAGGATAAAGGGAAGTCCCGAAAGAGCCGGGTGGGAGGCAATTCGTTTGAATGCCGGAAGTCCGATTTTCCCTTCCCCCAGCTTTGCGTGACGGTCTTTGCGGGCGCCCAAGGGATTCTGACTGTCATTGCTGTGAATGGCTTTCAGCCGCTCAAGACCGATGACCCGGTCAAATTCCTCCAGCACATCGTCCAGATGATCCACAATATCATAGCCGCCGTCCCAGACATGGCAGGTATCCAGGCAGACGCCTACCTTGTCCTGAAACTTCACTTTTTCGATAATGCTCTGAAGCTCCTCAAAGGTTCTTCCCACCTCGCTTCCCTTGCCAGCCATGGTCTCCAGAAGGACGATGGTACTCTGTTCTGGTGTCAGGCAGGCGTTTAAGAGTTCTGCGATCAGCTCGATTCCCCGTTCGCTTCCCTGCCCCACATGGCTGCCCGGGTGAAAATTGTAGTAATTGCCCGGCAGAGCCTCCATCCGCTCCAGATCCTCCCGAAAGGCCCGGAATGCAAAATCCCGCACCTCTTCCTTTGCCCCGCAGGGATTGAGGGTGTAGGGGGCATGGGCTACCAGCCTGCCGAAATGATGTTCTTCCAAAAGGACGCGAAGTCTTTCCACATCCTTAAGATCCAGTTTTTTCGCATTTCCGCCCCGGGGATTCCGGGTAAAGAATGCAAAGGTATCAGCCCCCAGTTTCAACGCCTGTTTTCCCATGGCCTCGTAGCCTTTTGACGCTGAGATGTGACTTCCTGCATAAATCATGTGATCCTCCTTTTCACCTCACCGCTTTCTTCCCTGGTACAAGTCTTCCCGCTGTACCTGGCTTTCTCATAAAGGCGGTGGATTTCTTCGTCCCTGACGCCTGCAAAGTTCTCTACTTCCGCAGGCGTATCCGTGCTTCTTGGCGTCTTGGGCGCCGCACGCCGAATCCATTTCCGGTAATACCGGCGGATCTTCTCCTCCTCGCTCTGCTTTCGCCACAACCAAAACCGTGGTTCCCACTCTTGTTTCAGGCTCTCCACCAGATCTTCCTCCTGGCTCTCTTCCTCCCCGGCGACTGCCTGAAAGCTCCTCCGATATCCGGAAATCACCTTGTAAACGCCAACTCCCACTCCCAACAGCAGCGCAGCCGCGATCAGGATCTGCATAAACCGGTAAAAATAAGCTTCCGCCGTCAAAAGCCACTCGGGAGGCTCCTGGTACTCCCTGGGAAACCACTCTTCGAAATCCATCGGCGCCTCCGTCTCCTGAAAGTACTCCAATTCCTGAGGTTCCACCTCCACGGAAGGCAGTTTTCCAAAGGCGGGATCCTTTGGCGACAGCTGATATCCAAGAAACGCCCCCAGCAGGATCACAAGCGACAGTACCGCCATATTCCTGGCATTTTTTCTCTCCAGCGCTCTCTTTGGAAAACGGTTCAGCGTTCCATTTTCACGGAGAAACTTTAGGACGCTTCTCCGATTCCCGCAGAGAAGACAGAGCAGGGCATAGACTGCCGCGAACAGACAGGCGCGTGGCTTCATCCAATCCTGTTTCAGGATCATCCCCCCGGCGTACCAGAAGGGCGAGACGATCAGGAAAAGCGGCGACGTTCCCTGAAAGCATCCGGGATTCCCTTTCCACCGCCCTATAGCAAAGCCAAAGGCTCCGATCAGCACACCAGCCATAAGCCCTGCCCGGGATCGTGTATTCCCGCCTGCAAGGAACCCCAAAGCCAGGAACAAGGCGGAAACTGCCAGATACAAAAGCAGGCTTCTCTTTCTTGCAGAGCATTCAAAGAGCAGGAAAGAAGCAAGAAACAGGATTGCCAGAGACCTAAGCCCATCCCAGGACAGGATCAGCAGCGGAAGGCTCATCAGCAAACCGCCGTTGATCACCTCATAAACAGACAACGCTCTATCCCTCATGCTCCACCTCCCATTTCACATAGGAAACTCTTTTTGCTTTCGGTCCCTCCCAGGTCTCGTTCCGGTAGGCAACACCCACCCACAAAGCTTGGGTTCCCCTCCCTGCCAGCCTCTCTATGGTTCCTTCCAGCTCCCTGCTGCGGTTTTCCGTGATAAGAAGGATGAGCCGTTCTGAGACGGACAGCCGTTTCTCCTCCGCTTCCACAAGCTCCCTGATCGGCATCAGACGCAGCTTTTCATCCAGGCGCAGGCGGCTTAAGGAGCGGTTGAGCTTCTCCGTCTGACCTCTGCCGCTCCCATCCGGGATCCGGACCCGTTCTCCTGACAGGCAGTCCACACCGTTGGAGAGCAGTTCCACGGAGATTCCCTGTCGGATCAGCTCTCCCAGCATGGATGCGGCAAGGCGGATGCTTTCTTCATGTACTTCCCTGTGGTTCCAGATCGTGAGGTTCTCCACATCCAAAAAACAGGTCACCTTCATCGAACAGGAAAAAAAGGATTGATTAACCATGAGCCGCCCCTGCCTTGCCGAGGCTTTCCAGTTGATCCGGCTCATAGGATCTGTGGTATCATAATCCCGAATCCCCGCAAACGTCAGCGGATCCTCCACGATCCCTCTTTGCTGCTCCAAAAGCCCGCCCATTTCATGCATCGGAAGTTTCAGCCTGCCAGAAGGAATTTTCCGGGGATAGACATACAGATAGGTATCCTGCTTTTTTTCCAGATAATAAGTTTCCTTCATCCATAGGCCTTCCGCGCATAAGTCAAGCCGGTCAATCTGATAATAACCACGGCGTCTGCAGAGAAAAGGGATCTCCCGGCTGATCTTTTGGAAGCCGCCCACAGAAAAGACGTCTCTTTTGTACTGCTTGTCCGACCTGGAGGCATTCTCCTCCTCGCCAAGCCCTAATCCATGTTCCACCGGGAACTCCACCTTCAGGGCTGCCAGTGGAAGCCTCTTCCGGTTCTCGATGGTCTCCAGGAGGACTGCCGTTTCCCCTTCCACGGCCGGCTCCGGCTGGAAGCTCACTGCAGCGCAAAGACGGCGGCTCCAAAGAATGCCATACAGCTTTTCTGCCAGGGCTGCCGCTCCAAAGACCAGGAGGAGCACAAACAACAGTTTCATACACTCCCTCCCCTACCTTCCTTCCCAGACTTCTACAGGAACCTCCACCCGGGACAGAATTTCCTCCATCACCTTTCGTTCCTCTCCGGTACCTCCTCCTCCTGACAAAATGAGGCGATGTGCCAGGACGGGCACTGCCAGCGCCTTCACATCCTCCGGCACTGCATACTCCCTCCCCATCAGCCAGGCATAGGCACGCACCGCCCGGAACAATGACAGGGTTCCCCGGGGGCTCACCCCAGCCAGGACATCCCGGTTCTTTCTGGTGGCTGCCGACAATTTTGCCAGATACTGCTTCAGCTCCGGGTGGACATAGGTACGCTGGCTTTCCTCCTGGGCTGAACGAATCTCCTCCCTGGTGCACACCGGTTCCAGGGACTCATAGGGGTTCTTTTCCTCAAATCGGTTCAGGATCGCCACCTCTTCCTTAAGGGTTGGGCTTCCCATAGACAATTTCATGAAGAAACGGTCCATCTGGGCTTCCGGGAGGGGATAGGTGCCCGCACTCTCCACCGGATTCTGAGTCGCCATGACAAAAAACAGTTCATCCAGCCGGCTCATCCTGCCATCGACCGTCACCTGCCTCTCCTCCATGCACTCCAAAAGGCTGGACTGCGTCCTAGGTGTCGCCCGGTTGATCTCATCCGCCAGCAGGATCTGGGTGAACACCGGCCCTTCCCGAAACCGAAACTCCCCCTCTTTCTGATCGAAATAATGCAGTCCCGTCACGTCAGACGGCAGCAGATCCGGCGTAAACTGGATCCGCCGGAACGTCCCCCCCATGGAGACCGCCAGCGATTTGGCAAGCAGGGTTTTCCCTGTCCCAGGCATATCCTCCAGAAGGACATGTCCGCCTGACAGCAGGGCAGTCAGAATCAGATCCAAAACCTCTTCCTTCCCAACAATGACGTTCTTCACATTTTCCTTTAATCCCAAAATCTTTTTTCTCATAAGACGTGCCCTCCGGCTCTTTTGCTTTTCATCAAATTCTGTTATTATTCTACCATAAGGACTTCATTTGTGAAAGGAGACTGCCATGGAAAAATTACTCTTTCTGGGAGACAGCATCACCGACGCGCACCGGCTCTGGATGCCTGAATATGAAGGTTACGGGAACGGCTATGTGTACCGGATTTGCAAGACGATTCAACAGGAGGGGCTGGATATCCAGGTGACCAACCGTGGACATGACGGCTTCACCGTCCCCTGGCTTTTGCGCACACTGGATCACGACTGTCTGCGGCGCCGCCCGGATGCTGTTTCCATCCTCATCGGCATCAACGATGTGGGCGTAGCCCAAAACGGCAATGTAAGCATTCAGGAACAGGATTTCGCTGCCAACTATGACCTGCTTCTGAAACGGCTCCTGAAAAGCGGGATCTCAAAGCTTTACTTAAGCGGACCTTTTCTTTTTCCCCAACCCCTCTTCTACCAAAATTGGATGGAGGACGTGGCTCTGGTGGAACAGATCCAGCAAACGGCTGCCCGGAGGTACCATCTCCCCTATCTCCCTCTGCATCAGAGAATGAACCAGTTTGCCCAGGAATACGGGATGGATGCCATCACCCTGGATGGCATCCATCTCACCGATCTGGGGCATCAGCTTCTGGCTGACCTTTGGATGGATTTCTACCTCAGCAAATCACAATGACCCTTCGGGGCGTAGTCTGCGGCGGAAGGCTCCTGGTGGTAGCTGTATAGTAAACCAGCAGTTCCTGATCTGCCAGTTCGCAGCGGAACTCCTGGCCATTTAAAGTTGTGATCCGCGTATTTCTTCCCAGGTTCAGCGCAAGCTTTCCACCCGCTGCTACCAGGTTGGTATCAAAGTAAGCTAACAAAACCTGTTCCTCCCGGTTCAAGACTGTTACCAACTGTGCCTGGTACCTGGGCGGATAGATCAACGGCATGGGAAGCCTCGTATCATAAAACATTGCTGCACGCATTCCTGGATAGAGCCTTCTCATATCCACCACCACAGTCTCTCCGGTCAGGGCAAACTGCACCGTTCCTCTCCTTCCATCATCCGGTCTTAAGGTGACCAGATACCCGCAGCAATTCCCCTCCATGGGAACGATACGCAGGATGATTCCTGTCACTTGGACATAATATTCCGACAGCATAGGAAAACTCCTTTTTCTTTATCCTATGATTCTTTCGCCGTTTCGGTGCGGCACGCAAGCCTGCCACCCATACGCCTGCCTCCAGACATACGAAAAACCCCGGATAGCCTGAATGGATACCCGGGGAAATGTTTACTCTGTTTTTGGAAGCTTTGCTTTCAAACCTCTGCAGGGATTATACCAGCTCCAGAAGAACTTCCATCGCTGCATCACCTTTACGAAGACCGATCTTTACGATTCTGGTGTAACCGCCGTTACGTCCAGCATATTTCGGAGCGATCTCGTTGAACAGCTTCTCAGTCAGATCGATTTCTTTGGTGTTTTTCTTTCTGCCTGCTGCTTCTGCCGGAACCTCTTTTACCGGATACAGAACCTTCAGCATCTGACGGCGTGCATGAAGCTTGGAAGGAGCATCCTTCTTGATTTCCTTCTGAACTTCGTCGTATACGGTCACTTTCTTGCCGTTTACTACTTCCTTTACTCTCTTGCCGTCTTTGTCTTTACGCGGAACCTTAGCGGTCACGGTAACGGTCTCGTAGTTATCTTTCTCACGTACTGCCATAGCGATCAGGCCTTCCGCAACCCTGCGGATTTCCTTTGCCTTCTGCTCAGTAGTAACGATTTTTCCATGATGAATCAGAGCGGTAACCTGGCTTCTGATCAAAGCCTTTCTCTGATCGGATGTTCTGCTAAGTTTTCTATAACCTGCCATTATTCTTTTCCTCCATTTGTGGAACACCAATCAATGCTCTTCGGGCTTACTTGAAGGGTGCTTTTTCTCCATCAACTTATTTGCGGCTTGGTACGGGAACCTTCGCAAACCTGACGGTTTCCGAAGTATCACCCAAGCGCCGAATTTCATTCGTCGCTTGGGTTTAACTGTAATCCAAGCTCTTTTAGTTTGCCTAGAACTTCTTCCAGGGACTTGCGTCCTAAGTTTCTTACCTTCATCA
The DNA here is from genome assembly GCA_018713105.1 of Candidatus Limivivens merdigallinarum. Classification (GTDB taxonomy): domain Bacteria; phylum Bacillota; class Clostridia; order Lachnospirales; family Lachnospiraceae; genus Limivivens; species Limivivens merdigallinarum. The sequence continues at coordinate 17,382 of DVFT01000123.1, forward strand.
TATCCTCGGAGGTTCTGTTGCACAGTTCCTCTACGGTATTGATTCCGGCACGTTTCAGGCAATTGTAGGAACGAACGGAAAGTTCCAGTTCGTCGATGTTCATCTCCAGAACTTTCTCCTTCTCGTTGTCTTCCTTCTCGATCATGACTTCTGCAGATTTTGCATTCTCTGACAAGTCAATGAAAAGATTCAGGTGAGCGCTCAGCACCTTCGCAGCCAGGCTGACTGCCTCATCCGGAGCCAGGGTTCCGTTTGTCCATACGTCAAGGGTCAGCTTGTCGTAGTTGGTAACCTGTCCCACACGGGTGTTCTCCACCTTCAGGTTTACGCGCTCAATCGGGGTATAGATCGCATCCACGGCAATCACGCCGATGGGCATGTCTTCCGTCTTGCCCTCCTCAGCGCTCACATAGCCTCTGCCTTTGGTAATGGTCAGCTCCATATACAGCTTGCTGTCCGCACCGCCGTTCAGGGTTGCGATTACCTGGTTTGGATTCATGATTTCAATATCCTGGTCGGCTTGAATATCCGCTCCGGTAACCACGCCTTCCCCCTCAAATTCAATGTAAGCAACCTTCGGCTCATTGGTCTCACTGTTATTCTTGATCGCCAGTGATTTGATATTCATAATAATTTCAGTAACATCTTCCTTAACGCCCGGAATGGAACTGAATTCATGCAGGACGCCTTCGATTTTCACCTGGCTGACTGCCGCTCCCGGAAGGGAAGAAAGCATGATTCTCCGAAGAGAGTTGCCAAGCGTGGTACCATAGCCTCTTTCCAGAGGTTCCACTACGAATCTTCCGTACTTTTTGTCTTCTGAAATTTCAGCTATTTCAATTTTAGGTTTATTGAAATCGAACATATAGCCCCTCCTTTTGGGTTGTTTATATCATGAGGGTTAGCACTGCTTATTATTTAGAATACAGCTCGACGATAAGCATCTCGTCAACCGGTACGTCGATAGCATCCCTTGCAGGAAGCTCTTTGATCATACCTTTCAGATTCTCCTGATCGGATTCCAGCCATTCCGGCACCAGTCTTCCGCCGGTTACTTCCAGAATGTCTTTGTATCTCTGAGAACCTTTTGCTTTCTCTTTGATTTCAATGCTGTCACCAGCTTTTACCAGATAAGACGGAATGTTTACGCATTTTCCATTTACCAGTACATGCTTGTGGTCAACGATCTGGCGGGCTTCTTTTCTGGTTCTAGCAAAGCCCAGACGGAAGATCACGTTGTCCAGACGGGTCTCCAGCATTACCATCAGGTTGGTACCGGTCATACCCGGCATTTTCTCAGCCTTCTTGTAGTAATTGCGGAACGGTTTCTCCAGAACACCATAGATAAATTTTGCTTTCTGTTTCTCGCGGAGCTGCAGGCCGTACTCGCTCATTTTACGGTTTGCTCTCTTCAGCTCTCTATTGGATTTTTTATCAATTCCCAGATAAATCGGATCCAGACCAAGGGATCTACATCTTTTCAGAACCGGAACTCTATTAACTGCCATTTCTCACTTACCTCCTATTAGACTCTTCTGCGTTTCGGCGGGCGGCAACCATTGTGCGGCACCGGTGTTACGTCGCGGATGCTGGTAACTTCCAGACCGCAAGCCTGAAGTGCACGGATTGCAGCTTCACGTCCTGAACCTGGTCCCTTAACGAAAACATCAACAGTCTTTAAACCGTGAATCAGAGCTGCCTTTGTAGCAGTTTCAGCAGCCATCTGAGCTGCATATGGAGTAGATTTCCTTGAACCTTTAAATCCCAGACCACCGGCACTTGCCCAAGAAAGAGCGTTTCCTTCAGCATCTGTCAGAGTAACAATGGTGTTATTGAAAGAAGACTGAATATGTGCCTGTCCGCGTTCAACGTTTTTCTTTACGCGCTTTTTTGTCACTTTTTTTGCAACTTTTTTAGCCATTTTAAACTAACCTACTTTCTCAAATATTCAACTACGTGTTATTTCTTCTTGTTTGCTACCGTTCTCTTCGGACCTTTTCTGGTACGTGCATTGGTCTTGGTCTTCTGACCACGAACCGGAAGTCCTTTTCTATGACGGATTCCTCTGTAGCATCCGATTTCCTGAAGTCTCTTGATGTTCATAGCGATCTCTCTTCTCAGATCACCTTCTACGATCGTGGTCTCGTCGATCACGTCACGGATACGCGCTACTTCTTCGTCCGTCAGGTCTCTGACACGGGTATCTGGATTTACGTTTGCTTTTTCCAGAATCTTTACGGAGCTTGCTCTACCGATACCGTAGATATAAGTCAGTCCGATTTCTACACGTTTTTCTCTTGGTAAGTCTACACCAGCAATACGAGCCATGTATCAATTCCTCCATTTTTCCCTGAAGCGCCTGATACTCTTGACGCTTCCTGTTATATTGTCTCAAATTGAGGCTGTGTGAAATTCCTTTCCACAACCCAGCGCACAGCGTACTGTACGCCTTTCCGCACGCTCGAACCTTAACTTTGTTCAACTGCCGGTCCGGTACCTTGTGACCGGGAGCGGTGGGCTAACCGCAGCGAACGGTATTGTAAGCAATATAAGATGGACAACGGTCCACAATATATTGTCATCAGTGTTCCACGCCCCCAGGCGTTTCCCACTGCAGCCGCTCTTCATTTTCTTGAAACATCTGATCTGTCAATGATATGGGTCAGTATCATTGATCGATTAGCCCTGGCGCTGTTTGTGCTTCGGGTTCTCACAGATTACTCGGATGCTTCCTTTTCTTTTGATGATTTTGCATTTCTCGCAAATCGGTTTTACAGAAGATCTAACCTTCATGAGTATCCTCCTTTCTTAAAATCCGATGGAACCTGCCCTCATCTGGGCGCAAAAAGGCACAAAAAAAGAAGCCTTTTGCACAGTTCGTATGTTAGTATAGCACTTTCTTATTTTAATTGCAAGCAGAATTTTACAATTTTGTAAAAAATTCAAAGTCTCTCATAAAACAGAGCTGCGCCCGTTTCTGGACACAGCTCTGTACACATTTTCTTACCGTTTTGTTTTCACACTCTTGATGGCTGACCAGGAAGAATAGTAGGTCTTCCCTGATACCGTCTTATAAGTTCTGATCCTTACATAATATTTCTTCGCGGCTTTCAGCCTGGTCTTTTTGGCGGAGACTTTCGTGCTGCCCTTCACCTTCAGAATCTTTCCGCCACGGAAGGACCGGTTGGTGGAATATTGAATCTGATAGCCTGTGGCAAACTTTGACAGCTGTTTCTTCCATTTTATCGTGATGCCTCTCTTTGTTCCCCGGAGACTGGTGATCCTGGTAGGGTTGGGAACGATCTTGAAGGTCTTGGAAAGCGTGCCGCTGTAGTTGCCCTTCAGCTTCACCGTTACTTTGTAAGTGCCGATATTTTTACGCCCCTTGGCGTAGGTGACCGTGTAATTGGAACTGGAAATCTTCTTTCCCTTGGCATCCAGAATTGTAACGGAAGGCTTCCTTGCTTTGCCGTTGTATGCATAGCTTGCCGCCGACAGCTTCATGGTCTTGGCATAGGGAATCTCCGTCCTGGTACCCACATGGCCGCAGACAGAGCATTTCTGTGTGATGGCGCCATTCTTTTTCGTGGTGGCTTTTGTGACTGTCGTGGTGTATTTGTGGGTCAGCATTGGGATCGCTGTAACCCTGGTTTCCCCGCAGACGGTACAGGTTTCTTTCCGTTCTCCTGCTTTACTGCAGGTAGCTGGAGTTGTCGTCGTACTGAAATTATGCGCTGTCTTTGCAATGGTCTCCGTCCTAGTCTCTTTGCAGACGGTACAAGTATATAGTTTTGATCCCTCTTTGCTGCAGCTTGCCGCTTCTGTCACTCTGCCATCGTCCCAAGTGTGGGTATGGGTATCGGAATATTGGAGAATATACATACCGCTGCCGCCGTAAAATTTAGTTACCTTGATATAATAAGTACCCGCGCTCAGCGTTTCGCAGAACTCATACTGATCATTAATCGGTCTCGTTCTGTCCAATTCCTGATAATTTTCGTCATAAACTGCGATAATTCCGTCTACTCCTGGCTTTGGAAGACCACCGTTATAGTGGTTAATATATTTAATGTCGACCATTGTATCTTTCGTCAGTACAAAACGGTAGAAATCCTGTTCCTCATTGACTGGCAAAAACCCAGTGATCTTCTGTGTACCAGCAAGGGGCATTGCAGTCTGATAGGTATCATTAGGCTCCACTTCATTGCTCCCAATGGGTTCAAAGGACGCTTTCAGACGGTAAGTCCCTGTACAATCACCGGCATGTCCGGCTACACGCACCTGGTAGGTTCCTTTCTGGAGATCCACAGCCATATCCTGCGTCTTAGGGTTGGTTTCCGAAGTATTATTCACAATGCTGGACTGTTTATAACGTTCCGAGATATCTTCATCATAAAGATAAAACCAGGAATATCCAATCCCAAGCCCCTGGTAAGTGATCGTCAGCGTGCCCGATTCTGGAACTGTGATCTTGTAATAATCGCTCCCTCCTTTTTCTTATTACTCAATTTTATAATAAAAAAATGAAGGAATCTTGTCAATTCTGTATTGACATTTTTAAAAGAGGCTGTGTCTTTTCCTGAATTTCTTCCGCGATCAATTTTGACTTTTTTAAATCCAGCTTTGCGGCTTTGGCAACTGCCAGCAGTTCCTTTATTCCAGGATCTCTTCCATTTCCATCCACGGTGGTAGCATGCTCTCCACCAATGGAATTGCTGTAGGTCAAATCATAGGCTGGGGAAAGACGCCATCTCTGATCCTTGGTATTATATAAGAAGGAGAAATTTTTAGAATGGTCATCTCTATTATGCGAAAAAACATTGAAGCACATCAGGCGATATAATTGTTCCAGCTGGCTGAAATCATTGGTCAATTTCAAAGTAAGACGCATTAAAATATGGTAATCCAGGTTTGGAATCCTATGGGAGGTTTCCAGCAATGCGCTGACTGAGATCATAGGAATGCGCCTCTCTTTTTCTCGGTCAAATCGCTTTGTAGCAAAAAAACCTTCACAAATTCTGCTTGGCATAAGCTTT
>DVFT01000124.1 GCA_018713105.1 Candidatus Limivivens merdigallinarum
TCTGAATATCCATGCGGAAGACGGTGTTGACGAAATCCTGGAAGTATTGAAACCCTATTTGATCTGATCTATGGAATCCAACTGTTGTACATGGGGAATGTAAGTTTCGTTACATTCCCCTTTTTTATCCCCGTAATTCCTGCTTATTCTTCGATCCAGACCGTCTCAGTCGTCTCAATGGCTGTCTGTACCAGCTCGTCAATCTTTTCTTTCAGCTTCTCCTCGCTTCTCCTTATGATCTTAAGGTTCGGCTTGGTTACCGGATGCTTTGCCACAAAGATCGTGCAGCAGTCCTCAAAGGGAAGGATGCTGGTCTCATAGGCGCCGATCTTCTGGGAAATGTCCACGATCTCCTGCTTGTCAAAGGCGATCACCGGGCGGAATACCGGCATTTCACAGACCTCGTTGGTAGCCGCGAGGCTCTGCATGGTCTGGCTTGCCACCTGTCCGATGCTTTCCCCGGTCACAAGCCCGAGGCACCTGGTCTCCTTTGCAAAATGCTCCGCGATCCGCATCATGTAGCGGCGCATGATGATGGTCAGCTCCTCGTGGGGGCATTTCTCATAGATGTAGAGCTGGATATCCGTGAAATTCACTATGTGGAGATTGATCGGCCCTGTATAGCGGGAAATGATCTTCGCCAGGTCAACCACCTTCTGTTTGGCCCTCTCGCTGGTATAAGGCGGGGCATGGAAGTATACGGCGTCGATCAGCACCCCTCGCTTGGCGATCATATAGCCTGCCACAGGGCTGTCGATCCCGCCGGACAAAAGCAGCATTGCTTTGCCGTTGCAGCCCACTGGCATCCCACCCGGTCCCGGGATGATCTTGGAATAGATGTAAACCTGTTCCCTGATCTCCACATTTAAGAGAACCTCAGGGTCATGTACGTCCACTTTCGTATCCGGAAAGGCATCCAGGATCCTCTCGCCCAAGGCGGCGTTGATCTCCATGCTCTGCATAGGATAATCCTTTCTCGCCCGGCGGGCGTTGACCTTGAAGGTATAGTTTCCCTCCGGGTACACCTCCTTAAGAAAACGAAGGACATCCTCCGCAAGGGCTTCAAAGCCTTTATCCTCCGCCTGTACCATGGGGCAGATCCCCACAATGCCGAACACTCTTTTTAAGGCTTCCACAGTCTCATCGAAGTCAAACTCTCCCTGGCACTGCACGAAAATACGTCCCTGTTCTTTGTATACATCAAATTCCCCGTCCACAGTTTTCAGGGAATGGCGGATCTGGCGGACCAGGGCGTTTTCGAAAAGATAGCGGTTTTTCCCCTTGATGCCGATCTCACCGTATTTGATCAAAAATGCGTGAAACATTTGATTTCTCCTTTTTCAATGTCTTGTGTATCTGCGAAGGACCGGCAGCAGTTCCCGAAGCGTGTCCATGCAGTAGTCGATCTCTTCTTTGGTATTCTGGGTACAAAAGCTGAATCTTACGGTGGAATCCAGGTATTTACTGTCCAGATGGATCTCCCGGAGCACAGTGCTCACCGGGAGCGTCTTGTTGGAAGAGCAGGCGGAGCCTGAGGATACGTAGATCCCTCTTTCCTCCAGGGCATGGAGGAGCACCTCGCTTCTCACGCCTGCAAAGCCTACGCTCACGATGTGGGGAGCCCCAAGCTCGCCCAAGGGACCGTTGATCCTGGTATCTGGGAGTGTTGCCACCTTTTCGGAAAAGTATTCCTTCAGCGACCGGAGAAGAGCCTGCTTTGCGGCAAAGTCCTGATACGCCGCTTCCGCCGCCACGCCAAGCCCTGCGATCCCCGGCACGTTGTCCGTGCCGGAACGCATTCCCTTCTGCTGCCCGCCGCCAAGGATCAGGGGACGGATCTTTGCCTTCTCATCCACGTAGAGAAATCCTACTCCCTTTGGCCCATGGATCTTGTGCCCGCTGACGGACAGAAGGTCTACGCCGATTTTCTTAGGGTAAATCTGGTATTTTCCATATGCCTGGATAGCATCGGTGTGGAACAGCGCCTTGGGGCATTTCTTCTTCACCAACGCGGCTGCCTCCTCCACCGGCTCCCGGGTGCCGAGCTCGTTGTTTACATACATCATGGAAACCAGAATCGTATCTTCCCTCAGTGCATTTTCCAGCTCTTCAAGGGAGATTCTGCCCGTCCCATCCACCGGAAGGAAGGTCACCTCAAAGCCCAGTTCCTTCAGATACATCATCGGCTGGATGACAGCCGCGTGCTCCACGGCTGTGGTGACGACATGCTTTCCGGCTCTCTGGTTTGCCAGGGCAGTCTCTATGATCGCCCAGTTATTGGACTCTGTGCCGCCTGAGGTGAAGAAGATTTCTTTTTCCTTGACCTTCAGGGTCTTGGCGATGATCTCCCGGCTCTTCCTTAAATACTGCTCTGCCTCCATGCCTTTCCCATGCCTGGAAGATGGATTCCCATAATCTTCCTTCATGGTCTTTACCACGATATCCACCACCGGATCCAGACACCTGGTGGTGGCTGAATTGTCAAAATAAGCTTCCATTGCTTTCTATCTTCCTTCCAAATGATACATCAGGATAGACAGCACCGTCATGCCTGCCGTCTCTGTCCTCAGGATCCTCCTGCCTAGCGTGATCTCCCTGGCGCCATGTTCCTTTGCCAGAAGCACCTCCGCTTCCTCAAATCCGCCCTCCGGCCCGATAAACACCGCGACAGACTGTCCCGGTTCTATCGATCCGATCACTTCCCGGGTATGCTCCATCCCCTCCGCCAGTTCGTAGGGAATCAGTTTTTGGTCGATGCGTTCGGCGTAAGATACTGCTTCCTTCATGGTCATGACCTCCTGGATCCTGGGGATGATCAGGCGCTTGGATTGCTTTGCCGCGCTCTCGGCGATCGCCTGCCATCTCTTCTGTTTGGCAGACGCTTTCTTCTCATCCAGTTTCACCACAGCGCGCCTGGTCGCCACCGGGACGATCTCATAGACGCCAAGCTCCACCGCTTTCTGGATGATCAGTTCCATCTTGTCGCTTTTTGGCAGTCCCTGGAACAGATAGATCCTGGAAGGGAGCTCAATCCCTTCCTCCTGGCACCAGCGGATCGTAAGCAGGACGCTCTCTTCTTCCAAGGCTGCTACCTCGCAGCGGTACACCCTGCCGTTCTCTCCGTCCGTCACATTGACCTCTTCTCCCGGCTCCATACGCAGGACGTTGCGGATATGGTTGACATCCTTTCCTGTGACCGTAATCGTCTTTTCCCCTATCTGCTCCGGCTTCACGAAAAACTGATGCATGGCTTAAAAATCCTTTCTGGCTGTCACGGAGACCCATTCTCCCTGGTGGTTGACCTGAAGAAGGGTCAGCCCTGCAGCCTTCACAGCCTCCACCACCGTCTCCTCTTTGTCGTCGATGATCCCGGAGGTGATGTAGATCCCGCCCTTTTTCAGCTGATGGACGATCACCGGGGTCAGCGGCACCAAAACATCCGCCAGGATATTGGCTGCCACAATGTCATATTTCCCATAGCCTGCCAAGTCCTGGACTTCTCTGTCGTCGATGATGTTTCCGATCATCACATCCATCTTCTCCGGCGCGATGCCGTTGGCAGCCAGGTTCTCCTTCGTGGCATTGATGGCGCAGGGATCCAGGTCCGTGCCCACGCAATGGCGTGCTCCCATCTTAAGCGCTACGATGGAGAGAATGCCGCTGCCTGTCCCTACATCCAGAAGCTCTGTATCCTCTTTTACATATTTTTTCAGTTCCCTCATGCAGAGCTGGGTGGTCTCGTGCATCCCAGTCCCAAAAGCGGTTCCGGGATCGATATGGATAATCATCTTGCCCTCGTCCTCGGGCTTTACCTCTTCCCAGGAGGGGATGATCAGGATATCGTCCACATAGAACTGGTGGAAGTACTGCTTCCAGTTGTTGATCCAGTCCTTGTCCTCAGTCTCGGATTTCTGGATGGTGCCTTCTCCGATATCCATAAAATTGCGGAGGCCGTCCAGCTCCTCCGTCACTTTGGAAAGCAGGGCTTCCTCCCGGGTCTTCGTCTCCTCCGGGGTCCACTCCTCCTTCACTTCCATGTAAAAGCTCAAATAGGCGATCCCATCGTCGTCCGGCGCGTCCGGCAGGATATCCACAAACATCTGCTTCTTATCGCTCTCTGAAAGCGGCACCTTGTCCTCGATCTCCACGCCTTCCACTCCCGCGTCTGCCAGAGTGGAAATCACGATATCCTCCGCCTCGGCAAGCGTCTTTAACGTGTATTTCTTCCATTTCATTGGATCTCTTCCTTTCTGACGGTAAGGTACTTGTCCCTTGGGCAAAAATGCCCACTATGGGCTAGTGTAACATAAAAGGATAAGAAGCGCAAGGAGCATGTTGTGCGACTTTTGCCAGCTCATATGCAAAAGAGCATAGCAAACTTGAAAGGCTGTCTGCTATGCTCTGTATTTACGATTTTTTTGCTTTACTTATTATAATGCGGAATCGTTTCCACGTCCAGCTTGTTGTTGGGATTTTCCTGTCCCGGTAATAGTATTCCCGATCCCGTTCTCCGATCTCCCTTAAGACCCGGCAGGGATTCCCTACTGCCACTACGTTTGCCGGAATATCCTTGGTCACGACGCTCCCGGCTCCGATCACGGTGTTGTCCCCGATGGTCACCTCGGGGAGGATGATGGATCCGGCGCCGATCCAGCAGTTATTTCCGATATGGACCGGTATGTTGTACTGGTAGAGCTCCTGGCGGATCTTAGGCAAAATGGGATGCCCGGCGGTAGCCACTGTCACATTCGGCCCGAACATGGTGTGATGCCCCACATAGATATGCGTGTCATCCACCAGGGTCAGATTAAAATTCGCATAGACATAGTCTCCAAAGTGGACGTGATGGCCTCCCCAATTGGCACGGAGCGGTGGCTCCACATAGCAGTGTTCCCCAAGCTCCGCAAACATTTTTTTGAGCAGCGCCTCCCTCTTCTTTCCTTCCGAGGGTCTGGTCTGGTTGTAATCGTAGAGGAGCTCCAGGCAGGCAAACTGCTCTTCCAGGATATCATCCCCGTTGGGGAAATACAGCTCCCCGTTCAGCATTTTTTCTTTCTCATCCATAACTTCGCTGTTTCCTTTCCGTACCTGATGCGGATTCCACGTTTCCGCCAAATTCCTTCCGTCTTGGTAACAGCTCCATTATACCGTTATGGACCTTACTGCGCAAGCTCGTATTTTACGATATCCGCCTTCACTTTGCCCTGTACCTCAAAGAGGATCCCGTCCGCTTCCTGGGGGGTAGGGATAATTGCCGTCAGGACGCTCTCCCCGCCGTTTACAAAAATTTCCACGGAATACCGGTCCAAAAGGATCCGTAAGCTCACCCGTCCATCCCTTGCCTTCACCGCCATACTGCGCCGGCAGGCAAAGTCCCTGCGAAGCCCGGAGTAGGTACGGTCAAAGGTGAGGATCTCTTTTTTCGGATCGTAGATGATTTCAGAGCGGAAGCGCTGGTTTTGGGCCACCAGCATCCGGAAACATTCATAGCTTTCCTCCTTAAGCTCCACCGTGATATCGGCCGTCCGGCCTCTCAAGCCCGGGAGCTCCATGTTCCCCGAAAGGGCAAGATCTCTATAAGAGACCTCATTTCTCCGGTATCTTTCCAGCTCACGCACAGGGGTTGCGTAGATCCTTCCATTTTTCAGGGATAGTTCCCTCGGCACCGTCATCATTCCGTTCCAGCGAAAACCCTCAGGGAACAGGTTCGCGTCCCAGGATTTCATCCAGCCGATCAAGATCCTCCGCCCGTCAGATGTCTCAAGGGTCTGGGCGGCATAGAAATCAAGGCCATAGTCCGGCGACTGCACCGCTTTCCTGTGAAAACGGAACTGTTCCTTCTCATAATCCCCGATCAGGTAAACCACACCGTTTCCATTGTGGAATTCCAGCCCCTCCGCCATCATGTCCTGAGGAGAAACCATCAGGATCTGGCTGTTGCCGAGCCTAAAGAAATCCGGGCATTCCCACATTTTCCCGTACCGGTTTTCACAGCGGTCCAGGATGGAACAAAATTTCCAATGTTTCAGATCCTCCGAGGAAAACAACGCGACCTGGCCGCTTCCATCCTCCGCCCGGCTTCCCACCACGGTATAGAAGGTTTCATCCTCCTTCCAGACCTTGGGATCCCGGAAATCCTCCAGGCTGCTTCCCGGCGGAAGCTGATCCGCCGTGATCACCGGGTTGGCGCCGTCTTTCTCGTAATCCAGCCCATCTCCCACTGCCAGGCACTGGTTTTGCCTGACCTGTTTGCTTCCATCCGGGAGGACTTCCTCGGAGACACCAGTATACAAAAGAGCCTGTCTGCCATCCTTCTCCACTGCCCCGCCGGAGAACACACCCGCAGCATCATAAGGCTTATCCGGCGCCAGCGCCGCCGGAAGGTATTCCCAGGCCACAAAATCCCTGGTCTTTGCATGGCCCCAGTGCATGGAGTTCCAGTCTGTTCCATAGGGATGGTACTGATAAAACAGGTGGTATTCCCCCTGATACCCGGAAAATCCGTTGGGGTCATTCATCCATCCCACCGGCACTGAAAAATGATAGGCCGGCCTCTCGGCTTCTGGAATCTTTGACTGTTCCCTTTTTTCATATTCCCTTGCTTTTTTCAGTGTTTCACTTATCATTGTTCTGCTCCTTTAAGGATTCCTGATATTGGTCAAAATATTTCTGTTTGATCGCCAGATAATCCGACAGCCCATAGTCCTCCATTTTCTTAAGATAATCGTCCCACTCTTCCTCAATGCCGCCGTTTAAGATCCAGTCTGCCTTTTTCTGCTCGGCATATTTCTTGATGTCCGTATCGTACTGGGATACCAGGTTGGTATCGTCAATGCTCATGAACACATTGGGGTAGACGTATTTGCTGTGCATATCCTTTAAATAGATTTCATGCATATTATCCAGACGCCATTTCGCGTCCGCAGGCTGCGTCACATAGACATCATAATAATCGTTCAATACTGCCAAGGGGCCGTTCACCGACTGCGCCTGCCTTACCTCCACCGGCGAGGCGTCGCCCAGATCCATATGCTTCAGCATCTCGCCGCCATCGGCATTGGTGCTCATTTCAAAGATATTGGCGGCGTCTTCCTCCCCGTAGGTTCCCCAGTTGTTCTGGACGGACTGGAGAGGCGCGTACATTTGGTCGATCCATGCCGCTGCAAGGGCGGTGTCCCGGCAGCTGGTGGTCAGCACACATCTTCCCCGGTCAAATCCGCTGGTCTCGCTGCCGTTCTGCCTTGTGATATTTACCAGCCCATCTGGCCCGGCCAGAGCCGGAAGCATCACATAGTCGTCATAGTTATCGACATTGGCAATGTCCCAGGTAAAGCAAAGCCCGTATCTGTGGTTTTTTCCTTTTGCCACATAGGTGGACCATTCCTGGGTAAATGCCTCAGGATCCACCAGATCCTGCTCTACCAGGGAATGAAGCCACTGGATGCCCTCCTTATATCCTTCCTGGACTGCCGTGTAGATCACTTCGCCGTCGTCCGTCACTGCAAAATGGTCCCCGGTGTCTCCGTAACCTTCCCCAAAACCATTGATCAGGATTGCCGGATCCTGATCCCCATTATTGATGATAAAGGACATGGGGATCACACTGCCTTCGATCCCGAAAGCTTCCTGAAGTTCCTCTGCATGATCCCGGAACGCGATCAGCGCCTGTTCCAGCTCGTCCACTGTGGTGGGAACCTCAAGCCCAAGGAAGTCCAGCCATTTCTTATTGATATAAGGGATATCACCGATCGCCTGGATTGCTTCCTTTCCCTCACCCAGCTGTTCAATCCACGGGAAGGAATAGATGTGTCCGTCCGGCGCCGTGCACATGGTCCTGTATTCCGGGTATTTTTCAAATACCGCCTGGAGATTGGGCATATATTTGTCGATCAGATTCTCCAGCGGGATGATGATTCCCTGCTTTGCATATCTTAATAGGTCATAATCACTCATCCCCGCTGTGAACAGCCCGTCCGGAAGGTTCCCAAACTGTGCCAGCGCAAGATTTTTCTTATCCGCGAACTGGTCGTCCACAAAGCAGGTCCAGTCTATATGGACGTTCGTCTGCTCTTCCAATCTCTGGAAAATCAATTTTTCATTGGGCTCCTGCGTCGTCGTGGCAGGGGCGCTGGTGATAAAGGACAGTTCTTTCGTCTCCTCCAACGGAAACGCTACCTCCTCAAGAGGTGTGTCCGGGTCAATATCTGCCCTCTGTGCATCCCTGCTGCTGCATCCGCTTAAGGAAAGTGCCATCAGTACCAGAGAACACAGCAGTCCCATCCGCTGCAGTCTTTTCTTTTTCATAAATTCTCAGCCTCCTAACCTTTCACAGAACCAACCATGATTCCCTGATCAAAATATTTCTGGAAAAACGGATACATAATCAGCAGCGGCAGGCTGGATACCACAATCGTTGCGTATTTCAAAAGCTCCGCCACCTTCGCCATCTCCGCCGTGCTCTGAATGTCGGCGATCATTCCCGGCTGCGGTGTATTCTGCACCAGGATGGAACGGAGTACCAGCTGGAGCGGCTGCATGTTGGCATCGTTCAGATAGATCATAGCGTCAAAATAACTGTTCCACATTCCCACAAAGGACCACAATGCCAACACCGCGATGATCGGTTTGCATACCGGCATCATGATTTTGAAGAAATGCTGGATTTCGCTGGCTCCATCCAGGGACGACGCTTCCCGGAGTTCCCCGGGAATGGACTGATAATAGGTTCTTGCCAGTATCATATTCCATACATTGAAGGCTCCCGGAAGCAGGATTGCCCAGATGGTATTGACCAAATGCAGGTTATTGACCAGGATGAAGGTTGGGATCATGCCTCCGCCGAAAAACATCGTGATTACAAAAATAATATTAAACAGGTTCCGTCCCACAAACTCTTTCTTCGACATCGGATATGCCGCCAACAGTGTCACCAATACAGAGATCACGGTAAACGCTGCGGAGTAAAAGAAGGAATTCGCAAATCCTCGCCAGATCATGCCATTTTCCAAAACACGCCGGTATGCGTCCAGGGTCCAGTCCTTAACATGAAAGCTGAGCCCTTGGTTGTTCAGCACATTGGGATCCATAAAGGAAGCCATTACTACATACACCAGTGGGATGAATACTGCCAGCACAAACAGCCCCAGCAGGGTATATCCGACACCTAGGATCACCTTGTCGGACGTTCCAAGCTTCATTCTTCTTCTCGTTTCCATGATTTCCCCTCCTTTTATAATCCTTGCCCATCGTTCAGTTTCTTCACAACCCAGTTTACAAAAATCAGAAGAATCACATTGATCACTGAGTTAAAGAGCCCCACTGCCGTGGAATATCCATAGTCCCCGTTGAGAAGACCCAGCCGATAGACATATGTCGACAGGATTTCGGAAGCAGGAAGGTTCATGTCCGTCTGCAGCGCATAGGCTTTTTCAAATCCGATGCTCATAATATTCCCCGCCTGGAGGATGAACTGGATCACGATGATATTTTTGATGGCGGGAAGCTGTACATAGCGGATCTGCTGCAGGATATTAGCTCCGTCCACAATGGCAGCCTCTTCCAGGTCTTTGCTGGCGTTTGAGAGCGCCGCTGTATACATAATGGAGGACCAGCCCGCTGTCTGCCAGATGCCGCTGGCGATATAGATGGTTCGGAACGCTTCCGGCATAGTCATCCAGTTGGTATCGATCCCCAAAAGGGAGTTGATCGGTCCCACTGGCGAAAGGAACATCCGCACCATACCGCAAAGGACGATGACGGAAATAAAGTTAGGTGCGTAAATCAAAAGCTGTATTTTCTTTTTGATCCCCACCCTGCGGATCTGGTTCAAGAGCAGCGCGAGGATAATTGGGATCGGGAATCCCCACAGCAGTCCATATACGCTCAGTTTCAGCGTGTTCATCAGATAGTTCATAAAATCCGGGGAAGAAAGGAACCTTTCGAAATATTCCAATCCTACCCATGGGCTTCCCAAGACGCCTTTGATCACGTTGTAGTCCTCGAAGGCAATCAGGATCCCGCCCATCGGGGCATATTTGAAAATCAAGGTCAAAAGCAGCCCCGGCAGCAGAAAGATCACATACAGCTGCCAGTTCTTTTTCACATATTTTAGTTTTTCCCGGGGCGTCTGCCGCACCGTCGCCATACTCTTCTTTCGGAGAACTTTCATACTCCCATCCCTCCTGTTTTTACATTTGCATCATTTCTTTGTTCCGACCGGTCATCTTTTATGCACAACCTCTTTGATGTTGACATTATCCTATCATCATTTATGCATTTTGTCAACGTTATTTTTACATTTACACTTTATTTTATTTTACATATGCATTAATTTAAAGGTTTCCTTTGTATATTCCGTCATATTTTCCCGGAACCACTAACATACAGGAATTCTTTTTACATAAACAGTGCCTTTTCAATTTTACATTTGACAAATTCCGTCCTATCTATTACATTAAATGTAACACTATCATTTAAGAGGTATGACTATGGGAAAAAAGATTACGATTCAAGATATTGCAGACGCTTTGGGACTTTCCAGGAATACCGTCTCTAAGGCGCTGAATAATACCGGCGTCCTTGCCGACGATACCCGCCAAAAGATCCTTCGCAAAGCGGAAGAGATGGGCTACCGCCGGTTCGTCTATCTTCCGCAGGAAGCTCCCGGCGAAAATCCCGTGATCAAGGAACTGGCGCTGATCACTCAAAACATGCCTTACGGTTCCCACTTCGGAACCTATGCCCTCAATACCTTTCAGGAAAAGATCAGCAAAAACAACTGCCGCCTGTCCATGTATCCGGTCAGGGACACCGAAATTGCCTCTCTTAAGCTCCCCATCGGCTTTGACCCGGAAAAAACAGCCGGGATTCTCTGTCTGGAACTGTTTGATTCCAACTATATCGAGATGCTGGATGCGCTGGGACTTCCGCTTCTGTTTATCGATACCGCTTCGGACACGGATCTTACCAGAACCAACGCCGATTTCCTGCTGATGGAGAATGCCTTAAGCATTTACCGCCTGACAGATTCCCTGATCCAAAAAGGCTGTACCCGCCTTGCCTTTGCCGGAGATCCCAGCCACTGCCGTTCCTTTCTGGAACGTTACCAGGGATTCCAGGAAGCGCTCCATGCCAATGGCCTGTCCCCATGCAATACCCTGTTTACCGGGAAAACAGTCTTTTCCGACTCTACTTTTCTGGGGGAAGCCGTCAGCCAAATGATCCAGCTTCCCGAGGTTTTCGTCTGCGCCAACGATTTCGTCGCCATCGACCTGATCCGCGCCCTTAGAAAGCATGGATTCAAAGTCCCTGAAGACGTCATGATCACCGGCTTTGACAATTCAGCGGAGTCACGGATCATCGAGCCGCACCTGACGACCGTGGATATTCCAAGCTCCCAGATGGGTTACCTGGCAGCCGACCTTCTTCTGTCCCGGATCAATGAGCCGGATACCCCTTACCGGATCATGCATGTCAGAACCTCCATAAAGTACAGGGCGTCTACCGGCAGGCTGAATCTCTCTTGATACGGAGTTGGAGATCTGTGCAAAAAAATGGTGGGTTTGAATGTTTTCCTTCAAACCCACCCTGTTAAGGATATTATGATGCACGATCTTACATGATTCCGC
Organism: Candidatus Limivivens merdigallinarum; assembly: GCA_018713105.1. GTDB lineage: Bacteria > Bacillota > Clostridia > Lachnospirales > Lachnospiraceae > Limivivens > Limivivens merdigallinarum. The sequence continues at coordinate 11,628 of DVFT01000124.1, forward strand.
AGCAAACCGATACCCTACTTTTCTTATTATTCTGATGTATCTTGTGTTTTTTTAGCTGTTCACTATCCCGCCCCTCTTTTTCTTTTGGCATAGCGGCAAATAATCCCTCCTAAATCAAGCGGGTCGAATACAGTGTAATACACTGTGTTCTATGTAGGTGATCATATAAGAGGGAATACACAAAAGAAGACGTAAGCGCATTCCCGAAAAATGCCGGATAGAGCTCGCTCTTACACAGGAAAAGGTTACCGAAGATCTCAGGGTGGTTTCTTATCTGCATCTGTCTGCAGATCAATTCGTCGAGGATAAACAAGCTGTCCAAGATCAAAGGAGTCCTCCGCAAGTGGGGATCACCGGATCTGTAGAGACACCAGAAGGAATGGCGGACTATATGATGGATCTGCTGAAAAAATTTTGATAAAAGAAAACCCTTCCAAATTTAATGGCAAAACCAGTTGATAAGGTTCGCCGAATTCGGTATAATTTTTATGGTATTTTGAATTACTCGTCATAATTAATTATACCACGGATTACGGACTCTTCGGGGTCCGTTTTCTGTTTTTAGACACGAAAAAGGAGCGTTGCTCCATAGATGAATTACTCATCTATTTTGCAACGCCCCCTTTGACCCTCGCGGCAGTCGCCAAATGGACATGCGAGCATGTCCACCTGGCTCGCTGCCCGCGGGAATAAATTTTCAGAACATTTGCAGCCGCTCAGTTCAGAGAGAACACTCTCTCCAGCCAGTCTGCATAATCCTCCACCCATCCGCCGTCTCCGCCGAAACCGTGGGGCCAGTCCTGAAGGACGATCCGTTTTGTGAGGATGCCCACATCCTGCATCAAATCATACTGTGCCTCAAACTGACGGTAGAACGGATCCTCCGTCCCATAGCAATAAAAGGTAGGCGGCAGTTCCCCTGCCTTCAGCTCCGCCTCATCCATGGAAGCCACACTGAGTCTCCCATAAAAGGAATAGATCATCCCCGCCGCCGAAGCGTGGGCAGGGACGGCATCCAGCTCATCTGGAACGTAATCCGGATCCAGTGCCGTCCCATTCACCTCTTCGTCGTAATGGAGAAGGAATTCCCACGCCTGGATTCCGCCTGCCGAATATCCCATCACAGCAATATCGTCCGGGTCAATGCCATAAGCATCTGCATGTCTGCGTATAAACCGAACTGCCCGTGCCACATCCAGGGCGCCTTCCTCCTGGGTATAGGGACGCAGCCGGTAGTCCACAATGAACGTCTGGTAACCCAGTTCCCGGAGGTGGGCAGCTGTGGGCAACGTATCCGTGTAATTTCCACGTACCTGAAAGGCTCCTCCTGCCAGCAGGACTACGGCGCCTTTCACTTCCGTTTCCTCCCTTACCGGTATGGCTGTGAGGTAAGGGCGGAAGTCGTATTCGTCATAGTATCCCGTCATATCCTCGGTAAATTCCGTCTGGGCAGGAACATTTCCTTCCTCCCACAGATACAGCGCCTGGATTTCGCTAAGATTTGGTTCTGTATTCAGCACCGTCTCGTTCCCCTCCGGTTCGGGCAGCCTTTGTTCCATAGCGCTGTAGCTCCATTCGGTCCCACTGCCATAATCATATTCCTCCGGAAAATCAGAGGGAGTCGCCAGAGTATCTTCCGAGGTTCCTTCACGAACTTCCGATTCTTCCTTCATCCTTGCCTCCTCCCCGGCTGCCCTTCCCGTCACATGCCAGGCACCGGCAAGGGGCAGGGCAGCCATCAAAAGAAGTGCCGCACGTTTCTTTTTTCTTTGCATCTTGTTCTTCCTTTCTCAAAAAATCCAGTTGGTAATCAGACCCGTTATCAGGGAAAATCCCATGACAAAGATCAGATAAAGCGCAAAATGCCGAAATCCCAGGATCGTCTTCAGCGCCCCCAGATTTGTGATCTTCGTGGCAGGACCGGTGATCATGAACGCAGCTGCGGATCCAAGGCTCATGCCATCGATCAGCCATGCCTGCAAAAGCGGGATGGTTCCTCCGCCGCAGGCATAGAGAGGCACTCCGATGGTAGCAGCCAAAAGTACTCCGAAGCCTTCGTTTTCCCCAAACAGGCTTGCCACCCAGTCTGAGGGCACATAGCGCTGGAACAATGCCGACAGCACGACTCCCAGCAAAAACATGGGACCTGTGGCTTTCACATTTCGCCACAGATTTTTCAGGAAGCGTACCAGCAGGTTGGGATGGGTATCCCGGCTTACCGGATCTTCAAATCCCCTGAAGTCAAAAAAAGGACGTTTTGAGTAAAAAGCGCCTACCAGCCATCCTGCCGCCATACCGCAGATACAGCAGGAAATGATCCGGATCCACAGGACGGTTGTCCCCAGCGCCCCGCTGTACAGGATCAGCTGGGGATTCAAAAGGATCGACGACATCATAAAGGCTGCCAGCCAGTCATGACGCATTCCCTGCCGGGCGAAGGACGCCGCAATGGGGATGGTACCGTACATGCAGAGGGGAGAAGCGATCCCCAGAAGGCTCGCCGGTACGACGCCAAAGACTCCCAGGCGCCTCCCTGCCATTGCCCGAAACAGCCCATGCAGCCTGTCCTTTGCAAAAACCGAAATGGCAGATCCGATCACCATTCCCAGAACCCAGTAACGGAAGACCTGTTCCAGCTGGACGCTGAAATAATACCAGAGATAAATTCCTTCCCGTCTCAAACTATCAAGCATAACCCTGCTCTCCTTTGTCTCTATGCATCGATGCTTTGAAGCTCATAAGTACGGCTTCCAAGACCGATCTCCTCCCCGTGCTCCAGCACATGGACCGCGTTTCGGGATTCCATCCTTTGAATCAGGGACGCGGTATCGTCCTCGGATGCATAGACCAGATCCACGCATGCCTGGTCCAGCGCCACCGAATCCGTGGATGCGAGGATCCCGATGTCATGCATATCCGGCTCGGCGGGATTCCCATCACAATCGCAGTCAACGGACAGGTGGTTCATGACGCTGATATACAGGATATTTCCATTCAGGGCATCCACCACGGATTTTCCGGCTTCCGCCATACTCTCCGTAAACGGATCCTGCTCTCCTCCCCAGGGACTGTCATGGCTTTCCCCTGCCGTATGGATCAGGCACTTGCCTTCCTGGGATGCCATACCGATGGAAATGTTCTTGATGGCACCTCCAAAGCCTGCCATGGCATGTCCCTTGAAATGGGACAGCACCAAATATCCGTCATACTCCGGAAAATGCGCGCCCACCAGGTTTTCCGTCAGCTGCGTTCCCCCTTCCACAGGCAGGCTGACAGAGCCTTCCTCGTCCAATACCACAAAGTCCGCGATCGCCGTAAATCCATGATCTTCCGCCACCTGATAGTGCATAGCTGTGCTGGCGCGCTGCCCGCCGTATGCGGTATTGTTCTCCACAATCGTCCCGTCCACCAGATTCACCAGGTCACTGATCAGATTTGGATCCAGATAATTGCTTGCCGGCGGCTCGCCAGTGGAAAGCTTCACCGCAATCCGCTCTCCCTGAAGCTCCGTGCCCAGGGCATGATAGATCTCTACCATCGCCTCCGGCGTGATGGAAGAAGTATAGTACACCGTTGCAGCCGCTCCTCCTGCCTGATGCTCCAGCTTCGAAAGGGCAATGGTCTCTCCGCCGTTGGTCTGAATACTTTCTCCCGCAGCTGCCTCCTGTCTGGAACTGCTGCCTTCCTCATGAACAGCCTGCTGCTCCGGCGTGTCAGCCTCCCTCTGGATGTTTCCCTGTGCGGTTTCACCTGAAGCCCCGCCAGTACTGCGCCCGCATCCTGCCAGGACCAGGGCAGCTGCTGCGATTCCCATCAGCGCCACCATATATCGTTTTCTTTTCACTGTAATCCCTTCTTTCCGATTATGTTATTTCCGCGGGCAACGAGCCAAACGGACATTCCTGCATGTCCATTTGTGGGGTTTTTGACTTCTTTGCTTTCCCAGCTGTCCCCATTGGTTACCACTATTTTAAACCATCTGTCTGGCACTGAGTATATACGATTCGTTTCTCAGTAGATACTTATAGGTTTTGCCCTGCGGGCTTTGTCATTTGGTTACAGCTGCAAACAAAAATATCCCACAGGATTTATGGCTTTGAAACGCCATCACCCTGCAGGGTATTCGAAATTTTACAGTCCTTCTGGACTTATGCTCCTTTTTATTATTTTCTCCCGGCAGAATTGCCTGTTCCTGCGCTGCTCTCCTGCCGTGCCTTCCTTTCTTCCTCCAGACGTTTTTTTGCCTCTTCCACGGATTCCCCGTCTTTTGTTAGAAATTCATCCACGAACTTATCCGTCATCCTGGTGAATCTTCCTACAACGCCATCCTCAATCTTCTTGTAGCCGCCGACAACTCCATCCTCGATCTTCTTGTAGCCGGATACAACCCTTTCCGCGATTTTTTCATTTGCTTTTACAAGTTTTGCTTTTGCCATTTTGCTTTCCTCCTTGCACGGCGCTTATTGCAATCCCTTGACCAGCGGGATCAAGCAGAGCAGCAGGACGATCCCTACCATACCGACCAGAATTCCAAGAGTCAGTAGATCCCAGACCATTACCATGCACATCCCTACGCCGAGAACCAGCGCGCCGGCAATACCCAAACATATGGTGCCGACCGCCTTGCCGTTCAGGCGGATAGCAGGCTTTCCTTCCATCTTTCTCCGCACGAACAGCATTGCCAGCAGTACCACGACACCCACAGCAGCAACCACAATGCCCTGCTGGAACGCATTCCATTCGGGCAGCAGGCACATGCACATACCGATAGCAAACAGAATTCCTCCGATCGTTCCCAGGATCATAGATATAAAGTTTTTCTTTTTCACATCTGTTACCTCCATTTCCTTTTTTCAATGATGCTTGTATTGTAATGCCGGATTATTTTGAAATTGCTAATGGATTGTTTCTGAATTATGAAAAATCGCAGCATTGGCTCCTTGGACATCATACGATAGAACTCAACACAAGGAAACGAATTCGGATTTGAAGATTAAGATGAAATGATTTAATTGGAGTGGGCGAAAACAAAAAAGCAGGAACAAGCCCTTTTTCTTTTCTCAGGTATCCAGAAACTCTTTCGGGATCTTTCTGTCCCGATAATAGTATTCCCGATCCCGCTCTCCGATCGCTCTCAGAACCCTGCAGGGATTTCCCACTGCCACCACGTTCGCTGGAATATCCTTCGTCACGACGCTCCCAGCTCCGATCACCGTGTTGTCCCCGATAGTCACTCCGGGAAGAATGATAGATCCAGCGCCGATCCAGCAGTTGTTTCCGATATGAACCGGTATGTTGTACTGGTAAAGCTCCTGGCGGATCTCTGGCAAAATGGGGTGTCCGGCGGTTGCCACCGTCACATTTGGGCCGAACATGGTATGATGCCCCACATAGATATGCGTGTCGTCTACTAAAGTCAGATTAAAATTTGCATAGACATAGTCCCCAAAATGGACGTGATGTCCTCCCCAATTGGCGCGAAGCGGTGGCTCCACATAGCAGTGTTCCCCAAGCTCCGCAAACATTTTTTTGAGCAACGTTTCCCTCTTTTTCCCTTCTGAGGGTCTGGTTTGGTTGTAATCGTAGAGGAGTTCCAAGCAGGCAAACTGCTCTTCCAGAATATCATCCCCGTTAGGGAAATAGAGCTCTCCGTTCAGCATTTTTTCCTTCTCATCCATAACTTTACGGTTTCCTTTCCGTCTCTATTTGGATTCCGCCTTTCCATCAAAATCCTGTGTTTCGGTAACAGCCTCATTATACCGTTATGCCCCATACCATGCAAGCCTGTATTTTTATCCGATCACATACCCTCGTTCCACCATCTGGCGGATATATTGCAGCATATCGTCAAACACGGAAAAATACAGTGCAAGGCAGGACTCCTGTTCCTTCAGATAGATTCTTTTCTGTTTAGAGGAAATCCACAAAAATTCCCTGTTTCTTCTCATTTTCAAATCCGTTTCATCCACTGTCTGAGCAGCCTTTTTTCTTTTTTCCATTTTCT
>DVFT01000125.1 GCA_018713105.1 Candidatus Limivivens merdigallinarum
AATGAAAACGGGATAATTTATTGTTCAGAAACTTCTGGAGATATAGAACTGCCTGACGCCGTACAGTTAAAGGAGATTGCAAAGACCCAGGACGGAAAAAAACAGCTTCGTATGGGAGACAGGGCATTTCATCTACATGTGACGAAGATAGACGATTTGGATTGGTATCTGGTATCGTGTATGGATGGCAGAAGCTTTATGATGAGAGGGATGAACGGTATCTACGTTCTTGCTGTTTGGATCGTGGTGATGTTTGGTTTCCTGCTCTTTGGAGGGATCTGGATGATCAACCGGATCAACCGCCCGATCCGTGATTTTTCTGAGGTTTTGGGCAAGGTGACCCTCCATAAAAAGCAGAAACCAATACATATCACGGCGAAAGAAAACACCTCAAAGGAAATCCGTGAAATGATCACCGGGTACAACGAACTGGTAAACCGGATCGAAGAACATATTATTTTGGCGTACCAAAAGGAATTGAGCCAAAAGCAGGCAGAGCTTAAGATGCTCCAATACCAGATCAATCCCCATTTTCTCTACAACACGCTGAATATTATCAGCGCATTGGCAAGGCTGAACGGCATCAGCCAGATATCGGAGATTTCGGAAAGCCTGTCCCGGATTTTCCATTATAATGTGAAAGGCGGACAGTTGGTAAAAGTAAAGGAAGAATTGGAATACCTCCAGTATTATCAGAGAATCCAGACGATCCGCTTTCCGGGGAAATTTGAGGTTGTCTATGACATAGAAGAAAGGCTTAACGACTATATGACGCTGAAATTTTTGTTCCAGCCTCTTTTGGAAAATGCTATTGAGCATGGCGTGATTCCCTGCAAACGGAAAGGACGTATCGAAGTGAAGGGGAGATTTTTGAAAAACAAGGTAATCCAGATACAGTTTTTCGATAATGGGGCAGGAATCCCTGCGGAAGACCTGAAGCGTTTGCGGGAACAACTGGAAAACGCGGGACAGGATGAGGACGAAGACGCAAAGAAAGGGATTGGAATCCTCAATGTACACCGCAGGATACAGAACTACTATGGGAAAGAATATGGAATTTTCTTGGAAAGTGAAGCCGGTTCCTATACGTCAGTCAGCGTAATGTTCCCGGCAAAAAGTCAGTATGAGGAGGAAAAAGTGCATGGGGTATAGGATTCTGGTCGCGGATGACGAATATTACGCCAGGAAAGCCCTGGTTATGATGCTGGAACAAATGGAATTGCCCATAGAAGTGACAGATGTGGAGGATGGGCAGGAGGCAGTAGATTATCTGGAAAAGAAACCGGTTGATATTGTGGTCACGGATATCAAGATGCCAGCGTTGGACGGCATTGGCGTGGCTGCATATGTCAGGGATCATTTTCCGGCGACGGATGTGGTGATCGAGACTGGATATGAAGATTTCCAATATGCGATTAAGGCGATTCGCTATGGTGTGAAAGAATATCTGACAAAACCGATTAATGCAGAGGAACTGTCCGCATGTATCAGAAAATTGGTGGAAGAAAGAAGAGGGATACAGGAAAAAGGGAAGGAACAGCTTTTGGAAAATATTTTGTCCAGTCTGGATTTTGACCAGGTGATGGAGATGAAAGAGTTAAGGGAACGGTTTGTGGAGCCGGAAATCAGGGAGGCTTCCTCAAGTTTCCTTATGATTAGCGGCGAGATGTCAGAAGCCTGTTTCCGGCGTTTGAAGAAACAGCCGGAAATCAGGGAGCTGTTCTCTGGGAACAGTAGCTGGTATTTCAGAGGGAAAAAGGAATATGTGGGTATTCTTAAGGTCCAGGATTCTTTTGTGATCAGGAGGAAAGATCTGGAGAAGGGCAGGCTGGCGCGATTAAGAGACCTTCTGGATCAGCAGTCTTACCTCGGCATCAGCGGGGTACACAAAGGGGCGGGAGAATTGAAAAAGGCCCGCCGGGAATGTACTTATGCGGTGAACGAACGCATTATTTCGGGGGAACATCTGCTGGTCTGGGATGAAAACATAGAAGTAAAAAATCTGCTTTCCAAAGAAAAAGAGGAAATCTTTTTCCACGCGATTTCCAGAGGAAAGCTGGCCGACGCGGAAAAAATCGTGGATGGATTGTTTGATGATTGCTTGACTTCGGGGGAGAGCATCTATAGTTTATACAACGGAATCATCAAATTGTTTACCGGGCTTAGGAGAGCCTATTACCAGAAAATAGAGGAACAGGCCAGCACGGGGAATTATTTTCTCTTTGATTTCAAAGTGGATCTCTATCAATTTCATGAGCTTGGCGAACTGAGGCAATATGTCAAGATGATCCTTCGTGAAGTCTGTGAGGAAGAAGGGGAAACGGAAAACCATGAGTTGATCGACGACCTGTTGGCGTATCTGGAAATGCACTATGCCAACGACATCACTTTGAACGAGCTGGCAGAGCACAAATATTTTGTAAGCGCCGGTCATTTAAGCCGCCTTTTTAAGGCAAAGACGGGGATGAATTTTTCCAAATACCTGATGGGTATCCGGATGCAAAAAGCCGCGGAATACCTGGAAAATACAGAGTTTGAGATTACGGATATTGCGTCTTTTACAGGTTACAACGATGCTTCCCATTTCACGCAGAATTTCCGGAAGTTTTTCGGGATGACGCCCACAGAATTCCGGGCGCGAAAAAGAGGGCAGAAAAGTCACAGGGAATTGGAAAAAAAGTTATAGTGGCAGGAAAAGAAAAATGTCATACTGAACCCATCAGAACCAGGAAAGGAGGGTAGCGATCAAAGGTATCTATTTGCCCAAAATGGAAACGTTACCGGTAACGTTTCATAGCAAAGAAGGAAGAAACGAAAGGAGGAGATCAACATGAAGAAAAAGATTGCGGCGTTCGTGGCGGCTGCAGCTGTATTCGCTTTGACGGGCACGATGGGTTTGGCAGCGGAGGACAGCGAGAACATTGTAGAAACCAGTTATGGAAAAGTGCAGGGAGTCAACAGTACGGATGAAGGTTATGAGAATGTCGTACAGTTTAAGGGCGTACCCTATGCGGCTCCGCCAGTAGGAGACTTAAGGTGGAAACCGCCGGTGGATCATGAAAAGTGGGAGGACGTCCTGGTATGCGATACCTACAAGGAAATGCCTATGCAGGAATTAGGATTCGTGGAACCGAGCGGAACAGATTTCCATAACAACACTGCCCCGGAAATGAGTGAAGACTGCCTGTACCTGAATATTTCCACAACGGAGGAAAATCTGGCGGGAGGCGAGAAAAAACCGGTATATGTATGGTTCCACGGCGGCGGACTGACGGTGAGACATACCTACAGCGCGGAAGGAAACCTGGACGCTTTCGCGGAAAACGGCGTGGTAGCTGTTTCTGTAGAACAGAGGCTGGGTGTGTTCGGCTACCTGTCCCTGCCGCAGCTTACGGAGGAACAAGGACAGAGCGGAAACTATGGGTTGATGGATCAGATCAAGGCGATGGAATGGATCAAAGAGAACATTGCCAGCTTTGGCGGTGATCCCGACAATATCACCATCGGCGGCCAGTCTGGCGGGACCACCAAATCCATGACGATGCTCGCGTCTCCGGAAATGGATGTCAATGTGGACAAGATGATTCTGGAGAGCGGCCTGAAATATATTGGTGCATTTCAGAGCCAGGAGGAAGCTGAGGAAAACGGAACAGCATACCTTCAGGATTTAGGATTGTCCGGAGATATTACCATGGAAGAATTAAGGGCCATGGACGGGGAAGAGCTTCTTATGTCCAGTAGCCAGTACTATCCGGGAAGAATGAATCAGGACGGGCTCTATGTAACCTATGTAAGTTTGCAGGACGCTATTAATGATGGTGTGTTTGATGATGTTTCGGTTTTGTCAGGAACAAATATGGGAGAAGGTTCCTATATCCAGGCAACAACCGCCGATGAGTTCTATGCAGCATACAAGGAGCAACTGGGAGATCTCTATGACCAGTATGATTTTGAAAATTTGATAAAGGTAACGGATCAGACAGCGCTTACCACCAGCCGTCAGCTTGGAAGTCTGGGATTGGGAACAAACGAAAGTCGAAATCTTATGGTAAACCGTCTCTATGGAAAACTGATGTCTGAGAGGACTGATGGGGCGGCGAAGAATTATACCTATCTGTTCAGCCAAGTGACGCCGGAGAGCATCACGGAGATCGGCACGGACCGCGCGGCAGCGGAACAGTGGGCATGGCATTCCAGCGAACAGTTCTATACTTTCAATTCCATGCGGGATGATGTCCCGGCGTCACGGAAATGGAGAGACTGGGATTATGAGCTGGCGGAAAAGATGAACCAGTATTGGGTGAACTTCATTACCAATGGAGATCCCAATGGAGAAGGGCTGGCAGAATGGCCGGCTGCGGATGAAGATATGGGATATATGGAGTTCGGTGCAGGAATTACGGTACATAACCAGGAGCTGGCGCCGCTGGAAGAACTGATGGCGGACTTTACCGGTCAGTATTTTAACTTCCCGGGAAACGAGCAGGCGGAAGAAGAGTCAAATACCCCGCAGTAATAAAGGAAAGAGAGAAATGATAGTAAAAAAGAGAACCTACGATCAGTGAGAGGAGGAACAAGAATGCAGAAACGAATGATCGCCCTTGCGGCAATGGCAGCCCTTACTGCATCCATGCTGATGGGAAGCCTCAGCATGGCGGCAGAGGAAAACACAGAGAACATCGTGGATACCGCCTATGGTAAAGTACAGGGAATCAACCATACCGGGGATTATGCGGACGTGGTGGAATTCCGGGGGATTCCCTACGCGGCGCCGCCAGTGGGAGACTTAAGGTGGAAACCGCCGGTAGATCCGGAGCCATGGGAAGATGTGCTGGTATGCGATACCTATAAGGATATTCCCATGCAGGTGCTGGGAGGCGCAGAAGTTGAGCCGTACCTGTCCGATCTCTATTATGACGGCGTACCAAAGATGAGCGAAGATTGCCTCTACCTGAATGTGATGACTACAGAGGACAGCATGAACGCGGATGCTAAGAAGCCGGTTTTTGTATGGTTCCATGGCGGGGGTTTGAACAGCTGCTATACCTTTGAACCGGAAGGAAACGGAGAGGCCTTTGCGAAAAATGGGATCGTGTTCGTATCTGTGGAGCAGAGGCTTGGGGCCTTCGGGTACCTTTCCCTGCCGCAGCTTACCGAGGAACAGGGACAGAGCGGAAACTATGGGTTGATGGATCAGATCAAAGCCATGCAGTGGATTAAAGAGAACATTGCCAATTTCGGAGGCGATCCAGAGAACATCACTGTGGGAGGACAGTCCGGAGGAACGACAAAAGCTATGAGTATGGAAGCTTCCCCCATGATGGACGTGGAAGTAGACCGCCTGATCCTGGAAAGCGGATTGAAGTATACCAGTCCTTTTGCAACACAGGAGGAGGCTGAGAACCAGGGAGTTGCATACCTTCAGGATCTTGGACTGGATGGAGAAATTTCCCTGGAGGAACTACGCAATATGGATGCGGCGGAGCTTCTGGACAATACCAGCGCTTCCTATCCTCAGAGCATGAATCAGGATGGTCTGTATGTAACTTATGCAGACATCAAGGATGCAGTAGAGGCAGGCGTTTTCGATAATGTGTCGATCCTTTCCGGAACCAACATGGGCGAGGGAAGCTATCCGCAGGTGACCAATGCAGAGGATTTCTATGCGGCGTATAAGGAGCAGCTGGGAGATCTCTATGACAAATATGATTTTGAAAACCTGGTGAAAGTGACGGACATTTCCGCATGCGATACCAGCCGGGAACTGGGAACCTATGGGCTTGGGACCAATATCAGCAGAAGCCTGATGGTCAACAGGCTTTTCGGAAAAATGATGGCAGAACGCACAGGAGGAAATACCAAGAATTATTCTTATGTATTCAGCCAGGTGACGCCGGAGAGCATTACGGATATCGGAACAGACCGCAGCGCGGCAAGCCAGTGGGCATGGCACACCAGCGAGATGTGGTACGCTTTTGATTCTATGCGGGAAGGTGTTCCGGAAGTGCGGCAGTGGAGAGATTGGGATTATGAGCTTGCGGAGAAGATGAACCAGTACTGGTCCAACTTCATCAAGACAGGAGATCCCAACGGAGAAGGGCTGGCGGAATGGCCGGTAGCCGATGAAAACATGGGTTATATCGATTTTGGGGCAGGAATCGCTGTCCACAATGAGGAACTGTGTGAACTGGAACAGTTGATGGCTGAATTCACATCAAACCAGTTCGGACTTCCCTGGGGTGAGGAAGATTGATATACGAAATTACCAAAAACAAGTGGGAAACTTTGTAGGAATGTGACAAAATAGGAATAGATTTAAAATAATACTTGTCAAATTGCCTAAAAGGTGCTATAGTTTAGATAACAGCCGGAAACGTTACCGGAAACGTTACTGAAAACGGTTCCGAAAACCGCTTTCCAAGAGAAACAGGAAAACAAATTTTTTTAAAGAAAGAGAGGATTTAGTATGAAAAAGTTCAGAAAAGCCACAGCATTGGCATTGTCAGCAGCAATGGTAGCGACGATGGTACCAGTAGTGGGAGCATCAGCTTCCGACGAAGCGACAGGAAAGGTTTATTACCTGAACTTCAAACCGGAGCAGGCAGAGGATTGGGAAGAGCTGGCAGCAGCTTACACGGAGGAAACCGGCGTACCGGTTGACGTACAGACCGCCGCGTCCGGAACCTATGAGTCCACCCTGAAATCCGAGATGGCAAAGGACGAGGCGCCCACCCTCTTTCAGGTAAATGGTCCGGTAGGACTGGCATCCTGGAAAGATTACTGCTATGACCTGAAAGACACGGAGCTGTACAAGAATCTGAAGAGCGACGATTTCGCACTGATCAGCGAGGATGGAGCCGTACAGGGTATCGCATATGTAATCGAGACCTACGGTATTATTTATAACAAGAAGCTCCTCAACGATTATATCGCAATGGACGGAGCCGTGATCTCCTCACCGGAAGAGATCAATAGTTTCGAGAAACTGAAAGAAGTAGCAGACGACATTCAGGCGAAGAAAGATGACCTGGGAGTCTTGGGAGCCTTTACCTCCGCAGGTATGGATTCCTCCTCTGACTGGAGATTCAAGACCCATCTGGCTAACCTGCCGATCTACTACGAATATAAGGATAAAGGCATTGACTCCACAGACGCTATCGAAGGAACCTATC
>DVFT01000018.1 GCA_018713105.1 Candidatus Limivivens merdigallinarum
AGAAGCTTTCATTGGAAGAAGCGGATCCGGAACAGGAGCGTATCAGAAGAGCGCAGGCGGAAGAAGAAAAACAGGAAGAAGAAATCCTGATCCTGGAGGAGGAACTTCCCAAAAAGAAACCGGGAAAGAAATCAGGGGAGCCGGCTTCCGTATTCAAGGTAGAGGATCTGTTTGGATAAAGAACAGGAGGCGTATGCGATATGGACATCAAAAATAATACACTCACCAGGCATACTTTCCGGGAACTGCTTTTGCAGGAATTTGGCATAGCGATCGGAGAGAAAGAATCCGATAAGATAGAATTAGCAGAATCCTGTATTGAGATCTATAACAGCATGGAAGCATTTTATGAAAAGACAGGCTGGGATAAAGATAACCCAGAACAAAGCAGTCCGGAATATTTGAAACAAAATCATATCTGCCGAAACATTCAGGGCAGGATCTGGTATTTTTCAAGAATCCGCTGGGAGGAAGGATTAAAACGACTTCTTGCGGAGAAAGAAACGAAAAATTAGCTGACAGCAGTACAAGCTGTCAGATCGAAGCTTACAATTTCATATGGAGTATAGAAATGCAGGCACAGGAAAACAGTCGGAAGGGCTGTTTTTTTGTGCCTTTTTTGAAAGGAGATTTTTATGGCAGAAGTAATGAAAACAGAAGAAAAAGAAATGCCCAGAGCAGTCATGCCAGGATCCGTTCTTACCATTGAAGTGGATTCCAGTGTGGAAAGCAGCCAGGAAAAAGAGGAGGCAAGGTGGCATCAGCTCTTAAATGCCCAGAGGACACGGAAAATCTTGACCGGCCCATTAAGCGGTATCGAAAAACTGGAAAGCGGCTGGACAGTGGCCGTGACCTATTTCAACGGGTACCGGATCATTATCCCTATGTCGGAAATGATGATCAATTTAAAAGGCGATGGACGGGAGAATGCGGATACCTTAAACCGGCAGGTCAGGATTGCCAATAATATGCTGGGCGCGGATATCGATTTTATCATCAAAGATCTGGATGAGGCGTCCAGAAGTGTGGTGGCTTCCCGAAAGGATGCAATGCTTAGAAAACGCCAGATCTTCTATTTTTCCGATAATGAGGAAGAACAGCCGATGATCTATCCTGGAAGGATTGTGGAGGCAAGAGTCATTGCCGTCGCACCGAAAGCGGTCCGGCTGGAAGTGTTCGGTGTGGAGTGTTCCGTCCGTGCAAGGGATATGGCATGGGAGTGGATGCCGGATGCAACGGAAAAATTCCAGGTGGGAGACCTGGTCTTAGTCTGCGTCAATAAAGTAGAAGCACCGGATGTGGAGAATGTAACGGTTATGGCGGATGCCAAAGGCGCAACAGAGAACACCAATAAAGATAACCTGAAGAAATGCCATCGGCAGGGGAAATACTCCGGTATCATTACCGACGTCTATAAAGGGACTTACTTTATCCGTCTGGATCTTGGCGTTAACGCCATTGCCCACGAGTGTAACATGACAACTCTGCCGGGAAAATGGGACCGGATCGGATTTGTTGTTACACGGATCAATGAAACATCCGAGGTGGCAGAGGGAATCATTACCAGGATGATCAAGCGCCATGAGTAAAGTTTATAAAAATTTTAGAAAATTGCCTTGAAATACAATGCCCAGATTTTTTATCATGCACCATACATACAGGAAAGGGGGAATGTCCGCATGAAGAAAAGGAAAAAACAGACGGAAGTTTTCTGCCCCTATTGCGGAAGAAGAGCAGTTCTTCGGCCAATCACTTATGTTGTTGGAGAAAACCGGAGAATCTTCGATCCGGATCAGATGGTTTATGTGTGCAGTGCGTATCCGGCGTGTAATGCTTATGTGGCAGCGAACAAAAAAAATTTAAGACCGCTTGGGAGCCTGGCTGACGGAGAACTGAGAAACTTGCGCATCCAGGCTCACCGGGCGCTGCGGAGCCTTTGGCAGAATGGCTACTTGTCGGAAAAAGATGCTTACCACTGGCTGAGCGGAAAACTGGGGCTTCCTGAGAAAGATACCCATATCGCAAAGTTCAGCCATTACCGCTGTAAAGAAACAATCCGCTGCTGTGAAGCATACATAGAAGAGCGCAGGGAGTTCGAAAAAAAGGGCAGGAGGATGACAAAGAGCAGAAAGGAAGGAAGCCATGATACTAAGGGCAACAGAACGTGATATGTATAAGCTGATGGATTACAAGGAAACATGCCTCATACGGGCAGGAATCTGCATAGGAGGGGCCTGCATATGCACTGTGCTGCTGGCCTGCAGAGGACTTTCCTGGGAACCTCTTTATCTTGTGATCCTGCTTTCCGGGACAGCACTTTTCCTGTTCCGGGAAGCAATCGAAGCGAATGACCGGATCATGCAGACGAAGGATTGCTACATGGAGCTGGAAAGCGACTGTCTGGTAGTCCGTCAGCCCCAGAAAAAGGAGCATTACGAAGCCTGCAGGATCTTCTTTGATGAGATTGAAAAGATTGTGGAAGGCAGTAAAGGCGGGGAGGCAGAATTCTATGTGGTAATCCGGAGGATGAAGGATCAGGACCGGAAGAGCTTTATCCTTTTTGATGATACGGAAAAAGAGACACGGATCTTCCAGGTCCGTTCTTTTGGGTATAAGAAAGAGGAATTCCAAAAGCTCTATCGGAAACTTCGCTGGGAGGTCCCTGGCCGTGTCCGTATTTTCGGGACAAGGAAACAGAGCGCCTGGTTCCGGAAGAAGAAGGGGAATGGCTGGAAGGTATTGCTGGCAGCCGTCTGCCTGTATGGAATTCCAAAAGCCTTTCTGCTTCTTTTGTAAAGGAGAAAGAAATGGAAGAGTTTTATACAGCGATTGGGATCAAACGGGAACCTGGCAGTTTCAGCGTTGTGTCACAGGGAGAACGGTTTTCTTTATACCGGGCCGAACCGTTGCTCTGGACAATCCTGCAGGGGAGATTTCTTAAAAAAGATGAAATTTACCCTGAAATGTATGCCAAGTGTTTAAACGGCCGAATGGAAAAAATAGGAGAGGAGGAAGCTGCTTACTGTCTGAGAAGATTGTCAAACCGGAGACTAGTCATAAAAATATCGGCGGAAGACTCTATGGATGCACAGAGAAAGACCTTACAACGGTCTGTGGTAGCACCTACCGATCTTGCCGGCAGCCTGCCGGCGTCTTCTTTGTTTCGGAAAGCCTTTGGCGAACCGGGAAGAGTATCTGCCCATGACAAGACCTGGCAGAAACGATGGGAGCATCGGGAACGCACGCTTCTTAAGATGCTCAGTATTTTTGGGGAAGTTCCAAAATATCTGGAGGCTGTCGGGGGCTCCTGGGAGGTGATGCCCACTAGATTTGCAAAGTACAGGGAAGAATTTGAAACATTTGACACAGAAACTTTTCTTTCTACACTTGGGCGGCTGCACAGGGAAAGAATGATCGGTATTATAGCAGTACAGGAAAAAGAGGTATCAGGATGAAAAAATTAAAAAGGTTACTGGCGAAGATAAAGGCTGAGCGTCTGCTAAAGGCGACAGACCGATTTGCGGCCGGCATGGAAAACGTTCCCTTTGTTTTCCGGGACAGGATGCTGAAATTATCAGTCCTGTCCTTTTTTCTTGGCGGAGTGGGAACGTATGTGGGCCTTCTTTTAGGAGAGGGAAACTTTATCCTATTCTCCTGGGTGCTTTGCGGGATCAATCTTTATCAGGCCGTAAGGCTCTATCGGATCGCAAAGCAAAAACAGTATGAAGTGATCGAAGGCTGCATATCCCAGATCAAAGGAAAGCATGGAATCGGCAGAACCTGCCGAGTGTTTGTAAAGACCGATGACGGGGAGACAAAAGAACTTGTCTTAGAGAAAGGAAATCCTTTGCGGGCAGGAAAACGATACCGGTTTTATTTCGATAAAAATAGCTGTCTGACATCGGGGATCCGGGGACTTGACGCCATGCTGAATGTGAATTCCTTTTATGGGGCAGAGGAAGTTGGCAGGGAAGAAGGCTGAGAAAGGTGCGGTTCAAATCCGTACCCTTCCCATCGTGTTGCCATACACGAAAATAAATATAGAAAAGGAGAGATGAATTATGGCAGAGAACAACACAAAGAAAGGAACCGTAAAATGGTTCAGCGCAAGAAGAGGTTATGGTTTTATCACGGATGAGGATGGAATCGACTACTTTGTGCATTTTTCAGAGATCCAGTCAAAGGGCTTTAAAACCCTGCGCGGCGGGCATGCAGTGACATTTTCTGTTGCAGAAGATGAAAAGGGCAGAAGCTTAGCCAAACAGGTAGTTCCGGTGGAAACGCCAGAGGAGCAGGAGGCCGAGTAAGTGGAGCGGGCGGCATAAAACGGGTGCCGCCCAATCGGAGGTTTACAGCAGGAAGTCCCATCCTGTTGCTTGAATAAATACAAAATATGCAAGAAGGCTAATTGACACATACCATATGTTGTGCTAATCTTAAAATGACTTTAGTTTTATGGGAAAATGAAATCAAGATTTTCCTAAGTCACTTTTGTTCCGGGAATCGCCGGAAGAGAACTTTTACAATTGTTTAGAATGGAAACCAATAGAAAGACACAGAAAAGAAAGAAGACTCTTTTTTGTGTCTTTTTTTGTGCCAGAAAAGGAGGAATGATGGAACAAAGAAGAAGCTGTCTCTACTGCAAAAGTATGCAGAGGGGCGAAAAACACAGTGATGCAGGAAGGAGTAAGAATGTGCTTAGAAAACAATACAGCAATGATCGGAACAGCCTGGTTTTTGGAACAGCGGCTGAAACAGGAAAAAATCCCTTGTGATCTGCAATCGGTTTTAAAAAAGGTTACCCGGCGGGATCCTGAGCTTTGCCAGATGGTGGCAGATCTTTTGTGGAGTTACAGTCAGAGCAGCCAGAGGGCAGAATTTGAAGAATTGTTCTGCGGCCTGACAGGATGGAAGGTCGGTGCTTTTTTAGAACATTGGATCAGGACCCAGATGTTTGAACTGCAGAGAGGCCAAAAAGTACCTGTGGAAATCTGTTTAGTGGACATGCATTTTTTATTAGCAGGGAAATGCGAGGAAGAGGAAGTAAGGCTCCTGTTCCCTTTTTACAAAAGAGCGAAAAAGCAAACGGTTTTCTGGAAACCAGGGGAGGCATACGAGCGCTATCTACAGAACGCCTTTGTTTGCAAGGAAAATTTACGGCTGTATCTGGGAACAGAGAAAGGACTGGTCCCGGGAGGGATGGAAAGGAGGAAACGTTATGCTGGCAAGTATCCTATGGCAAGGCAGCCTGCCTGATGAGGAGGAAATTTACCGGATGAAGGAAGCGGGATATCATTTTGTGGAACAGGCAGACGGCTTTCGGATCTGCTTATCCTTAGATCCAACGCCTTCGGGAAACTATTATGCAGACAGCTTTTCGAAAGAATTTCGAAAAGAAGTAGAACTGCACGAATATTTAGCAGAAATTGAAAAAAGAGCGCAATGGATCACGGTTCCCACCAAAAAGATGCGGGTATATGCTACCGGCCGTCTGGTTGATGGGCCAAAGTCCAAAGAGGAGGAGCACTGTGCCCGGATTTTCCGTGATACGCAGAATTCTGCGGGCCTTCTGTTAAAAACAGACCAGCAGGAAGCGTACCAGATGGGAAAGACAGCGATCAGCACCTTAGAGGGCAGGGCAAGGATTGGCGGCAATGCACTTGGGAAAGTGTCAACCTCCGTGTTTTCCGAAATCCTCAATGAGTGCCTCAAGGTAGCAAAAGGAAAAGCCCTGATCCGTCTATCAGAAGGAAAGGTACGTGCGGTCCATTCCGCAGAAAAAAACGGATACCAGATCTTTCCCCTGTCAGAACTTTTTATGCAGGCGTCTGTCTATATCCATGGAGAATATGAGAAGACCCGGTTCCAGAAAGGGTATGCGGATCAGTCTATGGTGACGGCTGTATGGCAGGTGACGGATAAACGCCTGGAAGAAGTTTATGCGGAGATCTTAGAAAAATATGGAAGACAGGTGCGTGGGAAACTAAGCGCCACCATCCGGATCTGCTCTTCCGATGTGGCAGCTTCCGGAGCCAATATCTTTTACAGTCTGCAGGAAGGCAACCATGGGATCGCATTGGGAACGGATATGCGCTTAAAGCATGATAACAGTACACAGATGAAGGAATTTAGCACAAATCTTTTGTCAACGTTTGAGTGCTATAAGACCGTGATCAAGAAGACGGTGGAGAAACTGGTGAAGATTCCCATTGAACATCCTGCCAATACCATGATCGGTGTTATGAATAAAGCGAAATTTGGGAAAAAGGTAACGGCCGAAATGGTAGAACGTTTCAAAGCCACCTTTGGGGATGAACCATGCAGTGCCTATGAAGTATACTGCGGGATCAGTGAAGTGCTGTTTCAGGCACAGAGCCAGGGGGCAAGCGGCAGGAATCTTGTGGAGTTAGAGGAAAAAGTAGCAAAATGCCAGAATGTGAAATGGCAGGACTATGATATCCCCGGTGAGGTCCAGTACTAAACAGGGGATTTAGGAAGAAAGGAAAAAGCGTATGAATCTTAAAAATGGAAGAGATGTGGAACAACTGGTTGCCGGCATCTATTTAAATGATATGTGCCTTGATAGAGGAAACGCCTTGGTAGAGGAAATGGGGAAAAAAAGAAAGGATATAAAGACCGCATTTACCTATCTCATCCTTGCGTGGATGGAGGTCTTAAGTAAGATGGAATACTATGACGCAAGAAATGAGGATGCGGTACAGCTGGCAAAAAAGATCTATGATCGTCCGGTACCGTATCCAGAGCTTGTTCTGGCAAAGAATGGTCTGGATCAGGAAACAGAGCGGAGCTTAAATACGGATTCGCCACGAGATGTAGCGAACGCTCTGGCAAGTTATCTTCGGGCAGATGCAGAAGAACGGTATGGAACATTTCTGAATGCCCTTATGATGGAACACCGTACCCTGCAGCAGAATTTTACCCGGATGGGAATGTGCTGGCTGAAAGAGGACTGCAGAAACCGGAAAGACCTTTCCTGGATCTGCGAGCTCCCCGTGTACTTGCCGTTTATCTGATATAAGAGAAGAAATGCAGCGTTTGGAGAAAGCGTTTGTTTTAGAAGAAAGGAGTTGTGCAGAAGATGAGAGGCTTTAGCAATCCGAAAGCAGAGGGGATCCGGTATGCAAAAATACTGCTTTCCATGGCAGAAGACTATAAGAAGGAAAAGAAAGAAGGAAGTATCCGTAAAACGCAGCAGTTATTTGGACAGATCCGCAGAGGCAGAAGGAACCAGGCTATTTCCTGCAAGATGAATTATCTGCTCCTTCGCTGGCTGCAGTACTTATCGACACTTCCGGAATGGAAAGAAGAGGAACTGTGGGCAGTGCGGGTGGCAAAGATGGCCGTGGGGTCATTTCCAGAGCTGCCAAAATGCCGGCCGCTGTTTTTTAGGATTTCCAAACGGTCAGAAAATACAGCGGAAGAAACCATAAGGAAGCTGCTGGGTCGGATTTCCCACAGCGAGAGGGATACTTTTATGGAAGGGTTCTGGATGCAGTTAAAGACCGCAAAACGGGAAAAACAGCAGCATTTGACAGAATTCTTTTTAGAATGGATCTGGATTACTCCGGAAAAAACACTGGAACTGGAGAATCTCAGATATTGGGCGGCAGATTACTGCCTGCCATTTGTTTGAAAGGAGAAAAGGGATGAAAAGAAAGAAAAAAAGAAAACCCGGATGGGCGAAAAGAACCGCACAGGGTCGCCGGATGTTCGGATGGCTGAGGAATCGGAGAAAGGACCAGACGCTTACGGATCAGGGATGGGAGTTTATCAAGGTGTCCCATTTTCCCTTTGTTTTTGTTTACGGCCAGACGTCCGAAAAAGAGCGGTATGTATGCCGTGACCTTCAGTTTTTGGCGATCTTTAACAGGGACACCTGGGAACTGACGGATGTATCTTACCAGCTTCGGAGCTTTTTGCGGATCCCGGAGAACCAGAAATTCCGGTTTCAGCAAACATGCAAGAGGCAGGCAGAACGGGCGATCCAGAAATATGCCTTAAAACTGCTTTATGCAGAGGAAGGCTGGAAGGAGAAAGGGCTCCCTCTGTGGAAGAAGGCTTCCATTCTATGCGGGTATAGAGACTGGATCCAGAGAGAAGCGCAGATACAGGCCGTAGGAGAGAAAGGCTCGGAAGTGCTCCTGGAGGAAACAGAGCAGTTTACCTTTGATGGGGAGATGGATTCCTTTGATTACCGGACTTATCTTTCCTATCTGAAGAATCCGGACCTCTTCATTTTCCGATATGGACGGAAGGTATGCAAAAGGACCAAAGAACAGTACCGGATCCGGCAGCTCCTCAGGGAAGCCGTGGAGCAGGAACGGAAGCAGTATCTGCTTAAGAGACGGGATCGGATCGCTTTGATCACACGTCTCCGTGAATCGCTGAAAGGGATTGATCACGAAGTTACTGTGATCGCAGAAGATGAAGACGGGACTTATGATGCGTTCCATATGGAACCGGAAATACTTCGGAACTGTCTCGGCATTTACCCTATTTCTGCAATATCCGGCCAGGAGAGAAGGATCCTGCTTAAAAAGTATGGAAGCAATAAGGAATGGGATATCACACAGATCCAGAGGCTGGGCGTTCGGGACCGGTGGATCTACAAGGCAGAAGGTGCAGAAATATCCAATGCCGCATAGGAAGGGAGAATAGGATGATAAGAAGTAGGAGCATGGGAAGAAAGATGATACGAAGAAAGATCAGGCAGTGCCTTGCATTTTGGAAACCGAAGCAGAAGCGTGAAAAAGACGGGCCGGGAGCCTATCGTTTGTTCCTATTGGATCTGGATGAAACTTATGGACAGGAGGAAGCAGACTCTTATGGGGTAGAACCAGTCCTTTATCTGCTCCGCGACCCTGCAGGACAAGCAGAACAGATTGCCATACGTGCGCTCCATACGTTTCATGACAAGGAAAATGATGTGCCGATTGGAGATTTATTTGAATCTGGGCTGAAAGAGAACCGGATCCCTTTTGAGCAGATCTATACATTTCAGATCCCGTTTGGAGAGCGGAGTGGAAAGTATTTAGAAGACCACATCTCACAAGTATATTTATAGGAGGACACACAGGATGAAAAAAAGACATATGCTGAACCTTCAGCAGAAACTGATCAAGATTTCGAAGAAACTGCCGAAGCTGATCAAGAAGCATTATTCCGACGAAGTGGATTATGATTTTGTAAAGATTGATGACATTTATGAGATCATCAATCCGGCGTTTGCAAAGTACCATATCTGCATTCAGGAGATGGAAGAGAAGGATTCCAAAACAGAATTTAAAGACGGAAGATGGCTTTATACATCGGAACTTTATTTCTGCCTGGTTAATGCAGACCAGCCGACAGAGCGGGAACCGGTACATATCCATCTGGTAGGCGACCATGAGGATTCCCCTGCAAAAGCACAGGGAGCTGCATGGACTTATGGCCTGAAACACTTCCTGCTGTATAAATTCCAGATCAAGCAGGCATCCGAAGACCCGGATATGAGAGGCAAGCCTGCAGGCGGCACAGCGAAACGCTCAGAAGTACCCAAGGGTTCAAGAGAGGTTCGGGATGTCCAGGATCGAAGACAGAAAGAAGCTTCCCAAAAAGCGCCTCAAAAAACGCCCTCAGATGTTGTAGGAAAGAGCCCCTTATATGGACGGCTGGCCTCTGATCTGAAGAATGGAAAACGGGAAGAGGCTGTTTTACCGAGTCACAGGGGAAGTGCTGCAAGGGGGATGGTCACCACAGAACCGGATCCGGCGAAGATCTTTGGAAGTGGGACCCCAAATGTGGCAACACCGGTGAAGCATGAAACAACAGGCCCGGTGAAAAGCGAAGCAGCAGGCCCGGCGAAAAATGAAGCAGCGGCCCCAGATGCGGCAGGACACTTGGAAAAGGAAGCAGAGGATACGGGAATCGGCCAGAAAGCAGAAGCAAAACCCGGTGGAGAGGAGGTATACAATTCCCGCTCCATGACCGGAAATGGTCAGGTGATCCCAATGTCTTCAACCGCAAAGGTCGTTCAGGGGAAGTTTGGGAGCAGAGAAGAAACATCTCCTACGGATAAGGAAGCAGCAGATCGCCATTTTGGCGACTCTGTGAATCCGGAGCAGGAAGAAGCGGTACAGGAAACAGTAGAACATCCGGAATCCCAGGAGAGGGAAAGCGGAAGTAAGGAAGCGGAATCCGTACT
>DVFT01000126.1 GCA_018713105.1 Candidatus Limivivens merdigallinarum
AGGCACTCCAGGAAAAGGTAGACCAGCTCACAGCGGAAAATACGGCTCTTCTGGCTGACCGCGAGGAAAAGGAGCGCCTGGAGCAGCAGTTGGAACTCAATTCCCAGTATGATTATGATCAGGTGGGGGCAAGGATCATTGCCCGGGACGACGGGAACTGGTTTAACGTATTTACCATTGACAAGGGAAGCAACGATGGGATCCAGGTGGATTACAATGTGATCTCAAACGGAGCTCTGGTAGGAATCGTCACTTCTGTAGGTCCCAACTATGCCACTGTCCGATCCATTATTGATGACAACAGCAACGTCAGCGCCATGGTTACTTCCACCGAGGATACCTGTATCATTGCAGGAGACCTCTCTCTGATTGATGAAGGGAAGATCAATCTGGTCAATTTGACAGATTCCAAAGATCGGGTTACCGTAGGGGACAAAGTGGTGACTTCCGATGTCAGCAGCCGGTATCTTCCGGGGATCCTGATCGGGTATATCAGTGAAATTTCCATGGATTCCAACAATCTGACAAAATCAGGCTACATCACACCGGTGGTAGACTTTCAACATCTTCGTGAGGTAGTCGTTATCAAAGAGCTGAAATCTGTGGAAGGCGCGGAAGAAGCTTTAAATGCGGAAGCAGATACCACAGAGGAGGCAGGCGCTTCCCAGGACAGTACGTCATCCGGAACAGAGTCCGGGGAAACCGAAGAGGAAACAAATGCATCCGTCTCGGAAACCCAGACAGAGACTTCTGTGTCTGAGGATCAGACAGAAGCCCAGTGAAAGGAGTGAATCCGTTTGAGAAGAAGAATATGCATGTGCCTCCTGATCTTTCTCTGCTTCCTACTCCAGTCCACCCTGTTTAAGACCTTCTCCATCGGTGATATTTCACCAAATCTTTTACTGATCCTGACCGTCTCCTTCGCACTGATGCGTGGAAAACGCGAGGGAATGTTTGTAGGTTTTGCAGGGGGGCTTTTGTCTGATCTGATGTTTGGGAGCACGGTAGGGCTTACCTCTCTCCTGTATGTGATCATCGGCTATCTCTGCGGCTACTGCTACCGCATTTTCTATGACGATGACATCAAGATGCCGGTACTATTAATCGCACTCAGCGATATCGGATATGGCATTGGGGAGTACGGCTTACGTTTTCTGCTCCGCGGCCGGATTGATTTCTTCTATTATTTTGGCAGGATCATTATTCCGGAAATGATCTATACGGTAGTCATTACCCTGGTTACCTACCGTTTGTTGCTTTTATTGAACCGTAAGCTTGAGAGAGCAGAGCAAAGGAGTGTGTAGCAAGCTTTGAAGAATTCCATAAAAAACACATTATCCAAGTTGATGAAATCCCGGGGTTTTGTCCTCGTTCTCGTCCTGCTGATTCTGGCATTTATTTTGATTCATAGGCTGTTTGACCTGCAGATCATTAATGGGGAAAGCTATCTGACCGATTTTACCATGCAGATCGAGAGAACCAATGAGATCAAGAGTACCCGAGGAATTATCTATGACAGAAATGGTTATCCCCTTGCCTATAATGAATTGGCGTATTCTGTCACTTTTGCTGACAACGGTACCTATGACAGCACCGAGGAACAGAACCTGACATTGAATGGCAGCATGTACGGCATCCTTCAGATCCTTGAGAAAAACGGAGATGATATTTCCACCAGCAGCTTTTCCATTGCATTGGGGGATGACGGTAATTATTACTTTACCACCAGCGGTTTCAACTTGGAACGTTTCAAGGCAGATATTTACGGCAGGGCTTTGATTGATGATATGACCTCGGAAGAGCAGAATGCCACGGCAAACCAAATGATCCAGGATATGTGCAGTGCGGACATGTATGGAATCCTTGGGGAATATTCGGAAGAAGAATTGAGTTCCCATGGTCTTCCTTCTTCCCTTACCCAGGAGGAAATCCTGACGCTTGCGATCATGCGCAGTAAGGTGGCAGCTAACAGCTATCAGCGCTATAAAACCGCGACTTTGGCTACGGGAGTCAGCGAACAGACCATGGCAGAAATCATGGAAAACAAGGATCTTTATCCAGGCGTAGATATAAAGGAGGATTCCATCCGCGTTTATAATGACAGCGTTTACTTTTCTACACTGCTTGGATATACGGGAACGATCTCTGCGGAAGAGATGGCGGCTCTTAATCAGGAAGGCGGAGATTACGACAATACGGATATCGTCGGGAAGGCAGGTCTGGAACAGTATTTCGAGTCCGAACTTCAAGGTCAGAAAGGATCGGAAAACGTCTATGTGGATAACCTTGGCAAGGTTCTGAGCACCGATTCCAGAGTGGATCCAGTGGCAGGCAATGATATTTACCTGACCATCGACCGGGATCTGACGATTGCTGCCTATGATATTCTGGAACAATATATTGCGGCGATTGTTTATCAGAACACTGTGGATGCCCGGGAAGTGGATAATGAAAATTCGGAGTCAGCAGATGAGATCCGTATTGCTATTTATGATGTCTATTATGCGCTGTTTGAAAATAATGTCCTGGATGTCTCTCATTTATCTGCAGACGATGCCACCGCACTGGAACAGCAAGTCTACCAGAGTTTCCTTGGCAAACAGCAGGCGGTGTTTGATGAAATCCGTTCAGAATTGACATCGGATAATCCCACGATTTATTCCGAACTTTCGGACGAAATGAAGGCTTATTGTTCCTATATTGTCAATGACCTTTTATCCGAAACCACCGGTATCCTGAATACCGATCTCATTGACAGCAACGATGAGGTCTATCAAGCGTGGAGGACGGAGGAGTCCATCAGCCTGAAAGAATTTTTAACTCATGCTATTTCACAGGACTGGATCGATGTAAGCAGGCTGAATGTGGAGGCTGATTATCTAGCATCCAATGAAATCTATAATGCCCTTGCGGATTATATTGCAGAATACTTAAAAACGGATGATGGTTTCAGCCGTCAGATCTATAAGTACATGATCCAGGAGGGACAGCTCAGTGGACGGGATGTCTGTCTGCTTTTGTTTGACCAGGGAATTCTGGAATACAATGAGGAGGAATACAATCAGCTATCCAGCGGCTCTATTAGCGCCTATGACTTCATCCGTTCCAAAATCCTGAACCTTGAGATCACTCCTGCACAGCTGGCACTGGAACCCTGTACGGGTTCTGTAGTGATCACGGATCCCAATACCGGTGATGTTCTTGCCTGTGTATCTTATCCGGGGTACGACAACAACCGGCTGTCCAACGAGATGGATACGGAGTATTTCCTGAAGCTGAATTCTGACGGTTCCAGTCCCTTTTATAACAAAGCAACTCAGGAGGAAACAGCTCCAGGTTCTACGTTTAAGCTGGTGACTGCGACAGCGGGACTGATGGAAGGGGTGATCGACCCGTATTCCACCACATATAACTGTACGGGTATTTACGAGGAGACGGTACAGCCGATCCGATGCCACGTATATCCTGGAAACCACGGCGTGGAAACGCTGGAGACCGCCATTCGGGATTCCTGCAACTTCTTTTTCAATGCGGTCGGTACCAGCTTGAAGATGCAGGCAGACGGCACCATGGGCGATGATAACTACGGTTTGGAACGCCTGCTAAAATATGCTTACCTGTATGGCTTTGACAGCACCACCGGCATTGAGATTGGTGAGACGGATCCGCATCCTGCCACAAGCGACGTAGAACGTACCATTATGGGACAGAGTGATAATGCCTACACGACAACGCAGCTGGCACGTTATGTCTCAACCGTGGCAAACAGCGGAACCTGCTATGACTTGACCTTGCTGTCCAGAATTACGGATTCTGAAGGGAATCTCCTGGAGGAGCAGACACCCACGGTACACAGTACGGTGGATATGTCGGACGAATATTGGAATGTGATCCAATCCGGTATGCACCAGGTGACGGTATCTTCCTCCAGCAGTGTCTTCTACGATCTTTCGCAGAATCAGAATTTCCAGGTAGCGGGGAAGACCGGTACTGCTCAGCAGAGCACCACCCATGCCAACCATGGTCTGTTTGTGGGGTATGCTCCCTATGAGGATCCAGAGATTGCCATGGCGGTTCGCATTACCAACGGCTATAACTCCAGGAATGCAACCCTGGTTGCAAAGGATATCATCCGATACTATTTCGACCTGGCAGATGAAAACGAGCTGATCACCGGCTATGCGCCCATCGATCTGGTTCCCAGCGGTTCCGAAACCCTGGATTAATCTTCCTGCTGCGGCGGGAAATAAGGAGGCTGTTATGAACAACAATCACGTGATTATTAAAAGTAATAAATACGGCTTGATTGTGATCCTGGATGAAAAGCTTCCCTTCGAGGAACTGCTAAAAGACATCGAAGATAAATTCCGGGAATCTGCAAAATTTTTTAAAAACGCCAAGATGGCTGTTACCTTCCGGGGACGTATCCTCAATCAGGTACAGGAAAAACAGATTGTGGAAACCATTGTCTCAAGCTGTGGACTCCATATTCTATGTATCGTGGATGAGGATCAGAACCACGAGGCTTTCTATAAGCAGGTGGTAGAGCAGGCAATGGAAGAAAAACAAAAGCAGGACGGGCAGTTTTACAAGGGAACCCTGAGGGCTGGACAAGTGCTGGAGACTGAGAACAGCATTGTGATCCTTGGAGATGTCAATCCAGGAGCGAATGTGATCAGCAAAGGAAATATCGTCATCTTGGGATCCCTGCGCGGCAGCGCCTATGCAGGCGCTACCGGCAACCGGAACTGCTTTGTAGCAGCCCTGGTAATGAAGCCCATCCAGGTTCGCGTAGCGGACAAGATGGCGCGCAGTGCCATTACAAAACGGGTAGACATCGGGGAATACCGTATGGATCCCAAAATCGCATACGTCAAGGACGACCATATTCATGTAAAGCCTATTTCTCAGGAAACATTTGGTGAGCTTTCCTTATAGGGCAAGGTACAAAAGAAAAGGAAAATTTTGGAATGTTTGTGAAATAGGAGGCAAAACTATGAGTGAAGTCATTGTCATCACATCAGGAAAAGGCGGCGTGGGCAAGACCACTGCCACAGCGAACATTGGAACCGGCCTTGCAAGGCTTGGATATAAGACGGTGGTCATTGATACAGATATCGGTCTTCGAAATCTGGATGTGGTCATGGGACTGGAAAACCGCATTGTCTATAACCTGGTGGATGTTGTGGAGGGAAACTGCAGGCTGAAGCAGGCGCTGATCCGGGATAAACGATTTTCCGAGCTTTTTCTCCTGCCTTCCGCACAGACCAGGGACAAGTCGGCAGTCACTCCGGAGCAAATGATCAAGCTCACGGAGGAGCTTGGCGAACAGTTTGATTTTGTCTTATTGGACTGTCCTGCCGGCATTGAACAGGGATTTCGCAATGCCATTGCCGGAGCTGCCAGAGCCATCGTGGTGACAACCCCTGAGGTTTCCGCTATCCGGGATGCAGACCGGATCATCGGGCTTTTGGAAGCTGCGGAAATCCGTCAGATCGATCTTTTGATCAACCGCTTAAGACCGGATATGATCCGCCGAGGGGATATGATGTCCGTGGAGGATGTGGTGGAGATCCTGGCGGTCAATGTGATCGGAGCTATTCCAGATGATGAAAATGTTGTGATCGCTACCAATCAGGGAGAGCCCCTGGCTGGAGACGACACCATCTCTGGGCAGGCATTCGCCAATGTCTGCAGGCGTATCCTGGGAGAGGCGGTACCGCTGTTGGATTTTGAGAAGGGTACAGGTTTTTTCAGCCGGTTCGCGGAGCTTTTCCGCAGAAAGCAGTGAGGTGGCTTCATGGAAAGATTCCGTTTTCTGTCCGGGAACTGTTCCTGTAAGGTTGCGAAGGATCGTATGAATACGATTTTGCTTTCCGACAGGCTCAACTGTACCCCGGAAATGATCGAGCAAATGAAGCGTGACATCGGCCATGTCATGGAAAAATACCTGGATATTGACACAGAAAACATAACCATACACTTAGAAATTACAACCAAAGAAAAGCAAGGTGTGAAGCATGCTAAAACAATACAGATTAAGGGATTATAAATTCAGGCTGGTGTTATGGGTGGCAGCCTTATCTGCCATCGGAGTACTGGTAGTAGGCAGCGCCAATGAGGCTTATCGCTCCCGGCAGCTCGCAGGCGTTATCATCGGATTTATATGCATGGTCATCGTTTCCTTGATCGACTATGTATGGCTGTCAAATTTTTATTGGCTGGAATATATATTCGGGGTTTTCATTTTAGCCTTGGTTCCTTTTTTTGGAGCGACGGTAAATGGTGCGAAACGCTGGATCCGAATCGGTTCTTTTTTCCAATTCCAGCCCTCGGATGTGGTGAAAATCATTATGATCGTTTTTTTAGCCAGGCTGTATTCCAAATACGAGGACAAAATTAACCATCCAAAAGTCATTTTTGGATCTCTGCTTGCTATGGCGGTTCCTATCGCTTTTATTTATCAGCAGCCAAACCTGTCCACCAGTATTTTGATGGCCTTGCTGTTCTGTGCCATGATCTTCCTTGCGGGATTGAGTTATAAGATCATCGGTGGTATAATATTAGTGACGATTCCGGTGGCTGTGATTTTGCTGACCATCATTCTGCAGCCAAACCAGACCTTGATCGACGAGTATCAGCAGACACGTATTCTGGCATGGCTTCAGCCCGAGGCATACAGTCAGGAGTCTTCTCAGCAGACCAATTCGATCATTGCCATCGGCTCCGGTCAGCTGTACGGGAAAGGGTTGAACAACGATGATGTTTCTTCCGTGAAAAACGGCAATTTTATTCCAGAGCCGCAGACAGACTTTATTTTCGCAGTAGTCGGAGAGGAGCTGGGATTCTTGGGATGTTGTATTATTATCATCCTGGAGCTTCTGATCGCGTTAGAATGTGTAAACATCGGGAGGCGGGCACGTGAGAAATGTGGAACACTGATTGGATGCGGCATGGGGGCGTTAATCTTCCTGCAGTGTTTCATCAATATCTGTGTAGCAACCGGCTTGATGCCCAATACAGGTATTTCTCTTCCTTTCGTGAGTTATGGCCTGACCTCCCTGGTCAGCTTCTGGATCGGGATCGGGATTGTCCTGAATGTTGGATTGCAGGTAAGAAAATATTAAACAGGGGGTAACAAAACAATGAACATTGGATTGATTGCACACGATGCAAAGAAGAAGCTTATGCAGAATTTTTGCATTGCATACAGGGGGATTTTAAGCAAAAACACCCTGTATGCGACGGCTACGACAGGCCGCCTGATTGAGGAAGTGACAAACCTCACGATACACAAATTTCTGGCAGGCCATCTGGGGGGGATCCAGCAGCTTGCGGCACAGATTGAAAGCAACGAGATTGACTTGATGATTTTTTTAAGGGATCCGCTGACGCCGAAAAAATATGAGCCGGATATCAAGAATATTTTCCGGCTGTGCGATACGCACAATATTCCATTGGCTACCAATCTTGCCACGGCTGAGCTGTTGATCAAATCCCTTGACAGAGGTGACTTAGAGTGGCGAGAGATGTACAAATGAGAAATCAGCGGAGACGTCCGAATGAGGGAAATACCATTCAGAGAACGCGGAGAAGAAAACGGAGAAAGCAGCGATTGGTTTTTCGCTTTATTTCCCTGCTTCTCTGTCTGGTAGTGCTTGCAGGAGTGCTCTGTTACGAATTATTTTTAAAGGATCATGATATTGATCTGGTATACGCTTTTGATCGTACAAATCCCATTACAGGGATCGAAAAAGTAACCTTCGACTTGGGACGTGCAGATTCCGTTGCATCGGAGCTGTGCGTTGCCCCGTCGGAAGATGTGGAACTGGATGGGCTTTCCATCGATGCAGCTTCCGCTGGTATCTTTTCGGAAGCTGACCATGAGACCGTCTATGCGAAGTCCATTTTTGAAAAACGGTATCCTGCCAGCCTTACCAAAGTGATGACCTGTCTGGTCGCGCTGAAATACGGAAATCTGGACGATGAAGTGACAGTGGGAGAGGAATGTGAGGATATTGAGTATGGTTCCTCTGTGGCTGAGATTATGCCGGGCGACGTCCTGACGCTCAGGGAGCTTCTTCTCGGTCTTATGATCAATTCCGGAAACGACGCCGCTATGACCATTGCGGTTCATGTAGGAGGAAGCGTGGAAGGCTTTGTGGAATTGATGAATCAGGAGGCGGCAAGGATCGGAGCGACTCAGACGCATTTTACCAACCCGCATGGGCTTCAGGATGAAAATCATTACACCACGGTCTACGATATGTATCTGATGTTCCACGAAGCCCTGAAATACTCGGAATTCCAGGATCTGATCAGTCGGCACAATTACTATATTACAATCACTAATACCTCCGGTGTGCAGCGGGATCTTGTGTGGGAATCCACGAATCACTATTTTATCAACGAGGCGACTCCGCCGAAGGATGTGGAAGTGATCGGAGGCAAAACCGGTACTACCAGTGATGCCGGCGCATGTCTGGTTCTCTATAGCAAAAACAAATACGGCAATCCCTATATTACGATTATTATGAATGAGCCGGACAGAGACAGTCTCTATATGGAGATGAATGAACTTTTGGGTAAAATTAACGAAAACTAGTTGTCTTTTTAAAATCTTTATAGTATAATTGCAATATAATACTTGTGTCGATAAGACCGAAGGAGGAGATTTCAATGATACAGATTATTGCAGGTGAGAAAGGCAAAGGAAAGACGAAACATTTACTGGATAAGGCAAACAGTGAAATCAAAACAGCTCATGGTAACATCGTTTATCTTGATAAAAGCGGGAAACATATGTATGAACTGAATAATAAGATTCGTTTGATTGACACATCTTCCTATCCGATTACAAACAGCGACGAGTTTATTGGTTTCATTTCGGGAATCATTTCTCAGGATCATGACCTGGAACAGATGTATCTTGACAGCTTTCTGAAAGTCGCAAAGCTGGAAGGCTGTGATATTTCAAATACGATTGAAAAGCTTGAGAAGCTTGGAGAAGCTTTCAATATTACGTTTGTTTTAAGTATTTCTTTGAATGAATGTGATTTACCGGAATGTGCCAAAGAGAAAGTGGTTATTTCCCTGTAATTACATAGTTCAGAACCATGGGCTGCCTGTGACAGGCAGCCTTTTTTGCCGTGGTTCTCAATGTTCATCGCCAAGTGCTGCAATGCGTCCGTACAAACTTAAAAGATAGAGCCCGGACAAGCCCACCAGCGCATAGATGATCCTGGAAATCCATCCCAGATTTCCAAAGAGGAAAGCAACCAGGTCAAATTCAAAGAAGCCGACCAGACCCCAGTTCACTGCACCGATAATCACTAACGTCAACGTTGTGTAATCCAACCATTTTGAATTCATATTTGATTCCTCCTGAACTTTTTATGGTAGCTTGTGCAGAAATCAAAAAAATATACGGCTTGTGCCAAAAGAAAAGACGTGGTAAAATGTTCAGGATAAGGAGGATCAAGTGTGTCTAAACGTTCGAAGAAAAAAGTAGTCAAATATCGGGGATTTTCCTTTTTTAATATTGGTACGGTACTGTTTGGAATTATTTTTGTGTATATGATCATTTGCCTTGGGATGTATCTTACGACGGAGCATATCACTTCCTACGAGGTTACTGCCGGTTCTCTTTCAGAAAACTACCGTTATAGTGCTCTGGCGCTCCGCGAAGAAACGGTTGTTACAGCCAAACAGGCTGGTACGGTTACCTATTACGCCCGGGAGGGAAATAAGACTGGGGTTGGGAATGTCATCTGCTCCATCAATGAAAGCGGGAATACAGCGCTTACCCTGGAAGAGGTCAGTGAAGACGGGGAAAACACCAACAGTTTGGATGATGAAAGCCTTTCGAAACTGAAGGAACTCATGTCTTCCTTTTCTGGAAATTATAATAACAATAATTTTCAGAATGTTTACAATTTTAAAGGGGATCTGGAGGGAGCCATCATGGAATCCACCAGCGCTTCAGATCTGGTAAATGTGGACGGCAGCACGGTAGTCAACGCCTGTACGGCATCTG
>DVFT01000127.1 GCA_018713105.1 Candidatus Limivivens merdigallinarum
GCTGAAGATTCCCATGATGGATTTCGCATCGATTACATACCTGCCGGAGATCAGATCGAAATCGTAATCGAATTTTGTAATGTCATTGACAAAGGATTTGACCTTATCAATAGAATTTAAAGAAATCTGTACTGTTTTCATTGGAAAAACCTCCCTGATTTGTATTTGTTTTGCTAGTTTAATATTACCGATTTGCATAAGGAATGTCAAGTTGAAAAAGCACAAACTTATCAGAAAAAAGAGACAGATAAAGGTGAATTTGACGTAAAAGTCAGCAAACAAGAGCTTTAATAGAAAGGATACAACATGGAAAAGAGGAAAGCTGCCCTCCACAATCTGGGCTGTAAAGTAAATTCCTATGAGACAGAAGCAATGCAGCAGCTTTTGGAAGAAGCAGGCTACGAGATCGTTCCCTTCGCTCCAGGGGCGGACGTCTATGTGATCAATACCTGCACGGTCACCAACATTGCGGACCGGAAATCCCGCCAGATGCTCCACCGGGCAAAAAAGATGAACCCGGAGGCGATCGTGGTGGCGGCCGGCTGCTATGTCCAGGCATCCCGCGAGGAGGCAGAGCAGGATGCGTCCATCGACCTGATCATTGGAAACAACCAGAAGAAGGACCTTCCTTACATTTTGGAAAAATACCGGGAAAATCAGGGGAAGACGGCCTGGGTGGAGGACCTTAGCCACGAACATGATTATGAGGAGCTTACGATCAGCCGCACTGCGGAGCACACCAGGGCATACATCAAGGTACAGGACGGCTGCAATCAGTTCTGCAGCTACTGCATCATCCCCTTCACAAGGGGAAGGGTGCGCAGCCGTAAGGTCACGGAGGTGCAAAGGGAAGTACAGGAGCTTGCCAAAGGAGGCTTCCAGGAGATCGTCCTGACGGGCATCCATTTAAGTTCCTATGGAAAAGATTTGGATGGCAGCTTAATCGGGCTGATCGAGGCGCTCCATGATACGGAGGGGATCCAAAGGATCCGCTTAGGTTCCCTGGAGCCGGGCATCATCACGGACGAATTTATCCGCCGGCTGAAACAGCTGCCGAAAGTCTGCCCGCATTTCCACCTGTCTTTGCAGAGCGGCTGCAACGCTACTCTTAAGAGGATGAACCGCCGCTATACCATCGAGGAATATATGGAAAAATGCCGGATGCTCCGGGAAGCCTATCCCCATCCCGCACTGACCACGGACATCATCGTGGGATTCCCCATGGAGACGGAAGAAGAGTTTGAAACCACCAAAAGATCCCTGGAACAGATCTCCTTCTATGAAACCCACGTTTTTAAATATTCCAGGAGAAAGGGAACCAGGGCAGCCGTGATGGAAGGACAGGTGGATGAGCGCGTCAAGACCAGGCGGAGCGAGATCCTGCTGGCACTGGACCGTGAAAACCGGAAAAAATACGAAGCATCCCTCCTTGGAACCATCCAGGAGGTGCTGTTTGAGGAAGCCATCACCCTGGAAGACAAGCCGTATTTCGTTGGCCATACCAAGGAATATGTACGCATCGCAGTGCCCAGGAAGGAAGGGCTTTCCAACAAGATCCTGCAGGTAAGGGTGGAAGAAGAGCGCACCGGGGACGTGCTGAAAGCAGAGCTTTTGGAAAAGTAACTGCAAGAATTAGAGGAATTTTCTTGAAATTCAGATAAAGATATATTAGAATAAAAGCAAAGTTGAGTTTTTGGAAGTTTATAATAAGGACGTGAGATAATGAGCGATATGAACAATACACAGTTTTTCAAGGTGAATGTTGAGCCGGAGCTTCGCGTGAAGGAGGTCCTGGATACGGTCTATAATG
Organism: Candidatus Limivivens merdigallinarum; assembly: GCA_018713105.1. Taxonomy (GTDB): domain Bacteria; phylum Bacillota; class Clostridia; order Lachnospirales; family Lachnospiraceae; genus Limivivens; species Limivivens merdigallinarum. The sequence continues at coordinate 1,811 of DVFT01000127.1, forward strand.
CGATGCGTGAGAAGGGATACAACCCGGTCAATCAGATTGTAGGTTACATTATGTCCGGAGATCCCACCTACATTACCAGCCACAACGGAGCGCGGAGCCTGATCATGAAGGTGGAGCGCGACGAGCTGGTGGAGGAATTGCTGAAAGAATACATCAAGAGCAGGAATGGTCAGTAACCGATGCGGGTGATGGGATTGGATTTTGGCTCCAAGACAGTGGGCGTGGCAGTGAGCGACGCCTTGGGTTATACTGCCCAGGGCGTGGAGATTATCAGAAGAACGTCGGAAAATAAACTTCGCCAGACATTGGCCAGAATCGAAACTTTAATCAAAGAATACGAAGTAGAAAAGATCGTTCTGGGTTTTCCTAAGAATATGAACAATACCATAGGGGAAAGAGCAGAGAAATCCCTGGCATTCAAAGAGATGCTGATGAAGCGGACGGGTCTTCCTGTGGTGATGTGGGATGAACGGCTGACCACGGTGGAAGCCAACCGCACCCTAATGGAAAGCGGCGTACGCCGGGAAAACAGGAAAAATTTTGTTGACAAGCTGGCAGCAGTGTACATCCTGCAAGGCTATCTGGATTGTGAGGGCATGAAGAATGGAAAAAATTAAATTTACCTTTGCTGACGGAGAAGAGACAGCAGAGTTTTTTGTGTTGGAACAAACGAGGATCAGCGGAGTCTCTTACATTTTGGTGACCGATTCCGAGGATGAGGACGGGGAAGCGCTGATCCTGAAAGACCTGTCTAAGGACGGGGAAGAAGAAGCCGTGTACGAGATCGTGGACGACGATGAGGAGCTTACGGCAGTCTCAAAGGTTTTTAACGAGATGCTGGAGGACGTGGATTTATCTATGTAACATGGAATGCAAAAGGGAGGAGTCTGCCCTTTTTCGCTGTGAAAACAAGCCAAGAACGTGAAAAAATTAATGGAGGTGTCATTTATTGAAGAATATCAACAACTCAAAATTGAAAATCATTCCGTTAGGAGGCCTTGAGCAGATCGGGATGAACATTACTGCCTTTCAGTTTGAAGACAGTATTGTTGTCGTGGACTGCGGCCTGTCCTTTCCGGAGGATGACATGCTGGGAATCGACCTGGTGATCCCGGACATCACTTATCTGAAGAACAACGTGGAGAAGGTGAAGGGCTTTGTCATCACCCACGGGCATGAGGATCATATCGGAGCGCTTCCCTATGTGCTGAAGGAGCTGAATGTGCCGGTTTATGCTACAAAGCTTACCATCGGTCTGATCGAGAACAAGCTGAAGGAACACAATCTGATGAAGAGTGTCAAGAGAAAGGTCATCAAGCATGGTCAGTCTATCAACCTGGGGGCTTTCAGGATCGAATTCATCAAGACCAACCACAGCATTGCCGATGCGTCCGCGCTGGCGATCTATTCTCCGGCTGGAACCGTGATCCATACGGGCGACTTCAAGGTGGATTATACGCCGGTGTTCGGAGACGCCATTGACCTGCAGCGGTTCGGTGAGATCGGGAAAAAAGGTGTACTGGCGCTGATGTGCGACAGTACCAACGCAGAGCGTCCGGGCTTTACTATGTCTGAAAGAACCGTGGGCAAGACCTTTGACAATATCTTTGCAGAGCACCGGAACACACGTATCATCATCGCAACCTTCGCGTCAAACGTAGACCGCGTGCAGCAAATTATCAACTCTGCCTACAAGTACGGCAGGAAGGTAGTCGTAGAGGGCAGGAGTATGGTCAACGTCATCGGTACGGCGGCGGATCTGGGGTATCTCAATATTCCAGCGAACACGCTGATCGACATTGAACAGATGCGCAATTATCCGGACGAGCAAATGGTTCTTGTCACCACCGGCAGCCAGGGCGAATCCATGGCGGCGCTGTCCCGGATGGCTGCCAATATGCACCGCAGGGTACAGATCAAACCCGGCGATACGGTAATTTTCAGTTCCAATCCCATTCCCGGAAATGAAAAGGCCGTCTCCAAGGTGATCAATGAGCTTTCCATGATGGGAGCGGACGTAATCTTCCAGGATGTCCATGTATCCGGCCATGCATGTCAGGAGGAGATCAAGCTGATCTATTCCCTGGTGCGTCCCAAATACGCCATCCCGGTACACGGCGAGTACCGCCATCTGAAGGCTCAAGCCGGAATTGCAAGATCCCTCGGAATACCGAAGGAAAATATCTTCATCCTTTCTTCCGGCGATGTCCTGGAGCTGAATGAGGAGAAAGCAGCCGTGACCGGCCATGTACCCACCGGCGCCATCCTTGTGGACGGCTTGGGAGTGGGCGATGTGGGCAACATCGTGCTTCGTGACAGGCAGCATCTGGCAGAGGATGGAATCCTGATTGTGGTGCTGACCCTGGAAAAATATTCCAACCAGCTCTTGGCAGGACCGGACATTGTGTCCAGAGGTTTTGTCTATGTGAGGGAATCCGAAGGGCTGATGGACGAAGCGAGAAGGGTTGTAGAAGACGCCCTGGAGAACTGCAGAGCGAAGAAGATTACCGATTGGGGTAAAATCAAGAATGTGATCAAAGATGCCTTAAGCGATTTTTTGTGGAAGCGCACCAAGAGAAGTCCTATGATCTTACCAATCATTATGGAAGTATAAGGTGGTTTTTTCATGGAAAGAGTGAAGTTGTGCACGGAAGCCCTCCTTGATGCCATCAAAGAGAGTGAAGTGTGCCGGAATTACGAAGCGGCAAAAAAAGAAGTGGAAGCACAGCCCAAGATGCGGGCAATGCTCAACGATTTCAGAAAGAAGAACTATGCCATCCAGAATATGCATCAGGAGGATGAGCTTTACTCTGAGATCGAGAAATTAGAAAAAGAATATCATGAGCTTCGGAAGATTCCCGTGATTTGGAACTACCTCCAGTGCGAGTTGGACGTGTGCCGCATGATGCAGCATATTAATCTCAAACTTGCCGGAGCAGTTGACTTGGATATCGGAGATTTTGCAGATGTGATCGAGTGGTAGGAGGTGGACTATGGAGCGGAAGGAAGCGCTGACAAGAGTCTTGTTTCTGACGGTTAAGCTGTTTCTGGCGGTGGTGATCGTGTTTTTCCTGTATACACTGGGCCAAAGGGCATATCAGTTTGGTTTCCGTGTGTTTGCCCAGGAAGCCGTTTCAGAGCCGCCCGGCAAGGACGTCGCCTTTGTCTACGAGGAGGGTACAAGCCCAAGACAGCTCGCCGAGATGCTTGAAGACAAGGGACTGGTACAGGACGCTGACGTTTTTTATGTACAGTTACTTCTTTCCCAAGAGAGGGATAAGCTTCAGGCGGGAAATTATGTGCTGAACACTTCCTATACGCCCGATGAGATCCTGAAAGTCCTATCGCACGAGATCGACACGGAAACAGAAGAAGGATAGAAGATTTTGATAGTAGATGAGAGAATGACTGCCTATATCAATTCCCTTGATATGGGCAACACGCCATTGCTGAATGAAATTGAAAAAGAAGCCAAGAGGGACTTTGTGCCGATTATCCGGAGAGAGATGCAGAGCTTTTTGAAAGTTCTGCTTTCCCTGAAAGAGCCAAAGCGCATTTTAGAGGTGGGGACAGCCGTTGGCTTCTCCACCCTTCTTTTTTGTGAGTACGGTCCCGAAGGGGTTCATGTGGATACCATAGAAAAGTACGAAAAGAGGATTCCCATTGCCAGGGAAAATTTCAGGAGAGCCGGGAGAGAAGCGGACATCACACTCTATGAAGGGGATGCGGCGGAAATCCTAAAAGAGCTTTCCGGACCCTACGACTTTATCTTTATGGATGCGGCAAAGGGACAGTATATCCATTTCCTGCCCCAGGTACAGCGCCTTTTGGTACCAGGGGGAGTGCTGGTATCAGACAATGTCCTGCAGGACGGAGATTTGATCGAGTCCCACTATGCAGTGGAACGGAGAAACCGGACCATCCACAAAAGGATGCGGGAGTACCTTTATGAATTAAAACACAGCAGCGCCTTTCTGACCTCCATCTTGCCGCTTGGAGACGGGGTTACGGTGTCTGTGAGAAAGGAAGACGTATGAAAATACCGGAGTTATTGATACCGGCCAGCAGCCTGGAGGTTTTAAAGACTGCCGTGGTGTTCGGAGCGGACGCCGTCTACATCGGCGGGGAAGCGTTTGGGCTGCGCGCAAAGGCAAAGAATTTTTCCATGGAGGATATGGAGGCGGGAATCGCCTTCGCCCATGAGCGGGGTGTGAAGGTCTATGTGACGGCAAATATCCTGGCGCACAACCGGGATCTGGCTGGTGTGGAGGAGTATTTCAGGGAGCTGAAAAAGATCCGGCCGGATGCCCTCATCATTTCGGATCCGGGAGTGTTCACCATCGCCAGGAGCGTCTGTCCGGAGACCGAGATCCACATCAGTACCCAGGCGAACAATACCAACTATGAGACCTTCCGGTTTTGGCATGCCTTAGGTGCAAAGAGAGTGGTGTCTGCCAGGGAGCTGTCCATGGAAGAGCTTCGGGAAATCCGGGCGAAGATCCCGGAGGATCTGGAGATTGAGACCTTTGTCCATGGAGCCATGTGCATTTCCTATTCGGGACGCTGTCTCCTCAGCAATTATTTTACAGGAAGGGATGCAAACCAGGGAGCCTGCACCCACCCCTGCCGCTGGAAATATGCGGTGGTGGAGGAGACAAGGCCTGGGGAATACCTGCCTGTCTATGAGAATGAGAGGGGCACCTTTCTGTTCAACTCCAAGGATCTGTGCATGATCGAACATATCCCGGATCTTCTGAGCACCGGGATCGACAGCCTGAAGATCGAAGGACGGATGAAGACTGCCCTCTATGTGGCGACGGTGGCGCGTACCTACCGGAAGGCGATCGATGACTATGTGAAGGATCCGGCGCTCTATGAGCAGAACCTGCCCTGGTACCGGGAGCAGATCTCAAACTGTACCTACCGGCAGTTTACCACAGGCTTCTTTTACGGAAAGCCGGATGAGACGGCGCAGATCTATGACAGCAATACCTATGTGAAGGAATATACCTATCTGGGAATTGTGGGGGAAGCAAATGAGAAAGGGCTGTACCGCATCGAGCAGAGAAACAAATTCTCTGTGGGTGAGACCATTGAGGTGATGAAGCCCGACGGCAGAAACCTATCAGTGACGGTGAAGCGGATCGTCAATGAAGAAGGAGAGGAGCAAAAGAGCGCTCCCCATCCCAAGCAGGTGCTGTATCTGGATCTGGGGATGGATCTGGACCAGTACGACATTCTGAGACGGAAAGAGTAGCCAGCAAAGATAAAAAAGTGGAAAAGCACGAAAAGTTCTGACTGCTCATAAACTATATTAAATTGTCTTTGAGGTGTTTTTTTGAAAACTTTTCCTAAGCCGCTTACGGGAAAAGAAGAGAAAGAGTATCTTAAAAAATACAAAGAGGGCGATATGGAAGCAAAAAACATCCTCATAGAGAGAAACTTAAGGCTGGTAGCCCATGTGGCAAAGAAGTACCAGGCTTCGGAGGAGGAGATGGACGATCTGATCTCCATCGGCTCCATTGGCTTGATCAAGGCGGTCCAGACCTTCGATGAGTCGAAGAATTCAAAGCTTGGAACCTATGCGGCGAAATGTATCGAGAACGAACTGCTGATGCTGTTTCGGAGCAGAAAGAAGCTGTCTCGGGAGATCTCCCTGTATGAACCCATCGGGACGGACCGGGAGGGAAATGAGATCAGCCTTCTGGACATCATCGAAGGAGCCGAGGTGGACATTGCCCGCAAGATGGATCTGAAAACGGACATCGGACGGCTCTATCAGGTGTGGGACGGGGCTCTGCAGGAGCGGGAAAAGGCAGTGCTTTCCCTCCGGTATGGCATGTTCGGATATCCGGAAAAGACCCAGAGGGAGATCGCCCAGATGATGGGGATTTCCAGATCCTATGTGTCGAGAATTGAGAAGAACGCGTTGAAAAAGCTGAGGGAGGCTTTTTAGACTCCATCTGGAGCGGCAGGCAAAGGCGAAAACGAAAGGAGAAAAAGAAAATGAAGAAACAAATGGCGGTTCTTTTGTGTCTGGGAATGGCAACGGCCCTGCCGTTTGGAGTGAGCGCGGATGAGACGGAGGAGAAAGAGCCGGTCCACCTCCTGGTGGCGGCTGCGGCAAGCCTGGAATACTCCTTTGAGGAGGAACTGATCCCTATGTTCCAGGAGAAATATCCCTGGATTACAGTGGAAGGAGCCTACGACAGCTCCGGAAAACTTCAGACTCAGATCGAGGAAGGGTTGGAGGCGGATGTATTCATGTCTGCGGCGAAAGCCCAGATGGAGAATCTGGATGAAGAAGGGCTCATCCTTTCGGATTCTATCGTGGAGCTTCTGGAAAATGAGATCGTGGTGATCACACCGAAGGATTCCCCACTTAAGATTGAGTCCTTTGAGGATATTGTGAAAGCGGATACCATCGCTCTGGGAGATCCCGCCAGCGTGCCGGCAGGTCAGTATGCAAAAGAAGCCCTGACAAACCTTGACGTCTGGGAGGAAGCAGAATCGAAGGCGAGCTTCGGGACCAACGTGACGGAGGTATTAAACTGGGTGGCAGAGGGGAGCGCCGATGCCGGGATCGTCTACGCTACGGATGCGGCGACAAGACCGGACGAGGTCGTGGCGGCAGCATCTGCCCCGGAAGGTTCCCTGGGGGAACCTGTGATCTATCCGGCAGCCGTGGTGGGTGCCACAGAGAATCCGGAAGAAGCCCAAAGTTTCGTCGATTTTTTGTGTTCGGAGGAGGCTCTTTCCATCTTTCGTGACTATGGCTTCACTCCCAATCAGGAAGGATAACAAGGATGGAATGGTCGCCCATATGGATTTCGATCAAGACGGCAGCCTGCACCATTGTCGTCGTTTTTTTCCTGGGACTTGCGGCTGCAAAGCTAGTGGCGGACCGGAAAAGTGAAAAGACAAAAATGATTCTGGATGGAATCCTGACCCTGCCCATGGTGCTTCCGCCCACGGTGGCAGGGTACTTCCTTTTGTATCTGTTTGGGGTGAAACGCCCCATCGGGATGTTTTTTTTGAGTTATTTCGGGATCAAGATCGCGTTCTCCTGGGGCGCCACCGTCCTGGCAGCTGCGGTGATCTCCTTCCCGCTGATGTACCGGACTAGCAGGGGAGCCCTGGAGCAGGTGGACGAAAACCTGATTTATGCGGCAAGGACTTTAGGATTTTCCGAGTGGAAGATTTTCTTTCGGGTCTCCCTGCCAGCCTGTATGCCGGGGATCGCAAGCGGGGCGATCCTTGCCTTCGCCAGAGGCTTAGGCGAGTTCGGCGCCACAGCCATGATTGCCGGAAATATCCTGGGCAAGACCAGAACCCTGCCATTGGCGGTCTACTCTGCGGTATCTGCCGGAGATATGGAGACGGCGGGCAACTATGTGATGGTGATCGTGCTGGTTTCCTTCCTGGCAGTGGTGTTCCTCAATTTTCTCACAGGGAAAGAGAGACGGAGCAGGAGGGGAGGAGGAAGAAGATGAGCCTTTCCGTAAAGATCAAAAAGAAGCTGCCAGGCTTTGAACTGGACGTTGCCTTTGAATGCCGTGGAACCTTAGGGATTCTCGGAGCGTCCGGCTGCGGCAAGAGTATGACCTTAAAGAGTATCGCAGGCATTGAGACGCCGGATGAAGGACGGGTTGTGCTTGGAGAGCGCGTGCTCTATGACTCTGCTGGGAAGCAGTGCCTCAAACCCCAGAAGCGGCGCGTTGGCTATCTGTTCCAGGATTATGCCCTGTTTCCCAATATGACGGTGGAGGAAAACATTGCTTCCGGTCTGAAACGTTCCAAAATCCAGAAGAGGGAACGCACCCAGGAGATGATCCGGCGTTTCCGGCTTCAGGGACAGGAAACGAAGTATCCCGGAGAACTTTCCGGAGGACAGAAGCAGAGGACGGCGCTGGCAAGGATTTTGGCGTACGAGCCGGAAGTGCTGCTGCTGGACGAACCCTTCTCGGCGCTGGATAGTTTCCTTCGGGATCAGCTGCTTTGGGAGCTGACAGAGATGCTGAAGAGTTATCCGGGGGATGTCATCATCGTTTCCCACAACCGGGACGAGCTCTATGAGCTGTCCGAAGAAATCCTGGTCATGGAGGCGGGAAAGGGCATCCAGTTCGGCACAGCCGGGGAGGTTTTTCGGAAACCGGAGTATCTGGAGACTGCGCGGCTGACCGGGTGCAGAAATCTCTCCAGAGCGCGAAGGATCTCCGAAAGAGAGGTGGAGGCGCTGGATTTCGGCTGTATTCTAAGAACCGGAGAGGACATCCCGGCGGACATCACCCATGTGGGAATCCGAGCTGAGGATTTCAAACCTTGGAAGGAAGAAGGGGAAAACTGTTTTCATCCTGTGGCGGCATCCGTCCGGGAAAAACCCCTTGAAGTCCAGGTCACCTTCCGAAATAAAGGGAAGGAAGGGCGGGAGATCTGCTGGAAACTGAGCCGGGAGGCTTGGGAAAAGAGCCGGGCAAAAGCGGTTCCGCCCTGCCTTAGGGTGAGCCCGGAAGCGGTGCTGCTGCTCCGGGAAAGACCGAAGAGAGAAGAGATAGGAGGAAACTCATGATCTATTTGCTGGAGCAGCCGCAAAGTTTGAAAAACGAAGAAGAGCTTATCCGTCTTTTTCCGGCGAAGAGAAGGGAGAAATTCTCCCGTATCACCAACCAAAGGGCGAGAAGCCAGGGGATTTGGGCTTATCTATTGCTGTGCCTGGGGCTTGGGCGGGAATATGGAATCCGGAAGTTCCCCGAGGTAGAGGTTCGTCCTATGGGGAAACCTTATCTGAAAGAGGAAACGGAAATCTATTTTAATGTAAGCCACAGCGATGAGGGGATTCTCTGCGCCGTTTCCAAAGATGAGGTGGGAGCGGATATCCAGGGACGGATATCCTGGAGAGAATCCCTGGTTCGCCGGATCCTGGCCCCAGCGGAGCGGGAGATCGTCCTTCAGGATCCGGAGAAGCTGACGCTTGTCTGGACATTAAAGGAGAGCTACCTGAAATACCAGGGAACAGGAATCCGCAGTGATTTGAGAATACTGGACCTCTCGGAATGGGCGATGGGAAAACGTACAGAGGGTGACATGAGACTTTGGTGTACGTGTGAGGAAGAATATGCAGCTTCTGTCTTTTCTAGGGAACCACTCTCCTTTTGCCGGGTGACAGAACAGGAAGTAATGGAGGGACTTTCGGGCAGATAAGCCGGAGGGCTTTGAACTTTTACTTGCACTTTCAAAAGGAATCTTCTATAATGGAGTCATTCTAATTGGCAATCAATGCCAATCTTTTTCTATGCGGCAGTTCGCCGCGGCATTCACTTATTTTTTAATTTCATATCAGAGGGGGAATGAGGTTGTACAGCAGTGTAACTACCATTTCTATGATGGGGCTGACCCTTTACCAGGTGGCGGTGGAGACGGACGTAAGCAACGGGCTTCCGGGCATCAGCATGGTAGGCTATGCTTCCAGCCAGGTGAAGGAGGCACAGGAGAGGGTGAGGACAGCCCTGAAAAACAGCGGTTTTTCCCTGCCTCCCAGGAAGATCACCGTAAATCTGGCGCCGGCAGGAGTGCGCAAAGAGGGGGCTCATTTTGACCTTCCCCTGGCGCTGTCGATCCTGGCAGCCTACGGGGAAATCTTAGGGAAAGAACTGGAGGGAGTGATGGCAGCCGGGGAGCTGGCACTGAACGGGGAGGTAAACCCGGTTCCCGGCATCCTGCCCATGGCGGATTATGCCAGAAGGCATGGGATCCAAAGGATGATCGTGCCTTACGCAAACCAGGGGGAGGGACAGCTTCTGCCGGGGATCCAGGTGGCTGGCGTCCGGACTGTAAGGGAAGCCTATGAATATCTGAAGGGGGAGTTTCAGCCGGAGAGACTTCCGCCAGCTGCAGAAAAGCCAGGGAATTCCAGAGAGGATTTTGCCGATATCCAGGGACAGGAGGGAGCTAAGCGGGCAGCGGAGATTTCAGCCAGCGGCTTTCACAACCTGCTGCTCATCGGTCCTCCGGGGACCGGCAAGTCTATGATTGCCAGGAGGATGCCGGGGATCCTTCCAAAGCTTACGGAGGAGGAAAGCCTGGAGATTTCCTCCATCTACAGCATCTCCGGTCTTCTGAACGATGATACGCCGAAGGTGGAGGAGCGTCCCTTCCGCGCTCCCCATCACACGGTGTCCCCACAGGCTTTGGCGGGCGGCGGCAGGATTCCAAAGCCGGGGGAGATCAGCCTGGCGCACAGAGGTGTCTGATTTTTGTAAGTATCGGGCTGTAAAATTGATTTTAAGTACATTATGTGGTATAAATGCCGGAAATAAGCCCTATATATGGTAAAAATTCGGTTCATACAAGAATTAGACTACATTCT
>DVFT01000128.1 GCA_018713105.1 Candidatus Limivivens merdigallinarum
CCGTGGGATGATTTCGTTCCTGAGATTGTCCATATCTTTCCAATGAATAAAATTTACAGGACAAAGGAGATGATGCCCGTTTACGCACAGGGAGTTGTTTTTGCTGTGCAAAAAAATAAGGAACCTGAAAAATGAAAAAGGGATTCCAGAGGGATGGTCATGGGCTTTTGCAAAGTTACGTGCAGACAAAAAATTGGAGGAAAGGAGCAGAATGTGAGGGCAGAAGTCTGCCTGTCCCTTGGAGATCCCCGGGCTGCAAACAGCAGGGAGGGGGGACATTTAGAACGAAAAGGAAACCATTTTATCTTCCCTGCCGGGCACAGCCTGACATGATTGGAATTAGGGAAGGAAAAGGTAGCAAGTATGAAAAAGAAAGGAAAACAGTGGCTGGCAGGAATGATGGCGGCGGTGATTCTCATGTCGTCGCAGGGCTTTGCCGGACAGCCGCAGAACCAGTATGCGGTGGAAGCCAGGGAAACTTCGGAGACAGCCGCAGAGAAACTTGAAGTGAAAAGCCAGCTGAGGACGGAGGCAGCTGCTAACGGCATAACAGGCAGCCAATCCGGGGAAAATGCTTCCAATGCAGCAGGGTACGATTCCGGGACAGAAGCGGTCGGAAAAACAGAGTATCAACCCAAACTGGAGGAGGCACCGGAGCCGGAGCGTCCAGCTGTATTAGGCAGCCCAGAGGAACAGATCAGCCAGTCCGGAGCGGGTGGTTCGGGCAGTCAACAAGGAACAGATACTGCAGGAAATCAATCCGGGGCAGGCGGTTCGGGCAGCCAACCAGGAGCAGATACGACAGGAAATCAGCCCGATGCAGCTGCTCCAAGCAGTCAATCAGGTACGGATACGACAGGAAATCAGCCCGACGCAGACGATCCAGGCAGTCAATCAGGTACAGATACGACAGGAAATCAGCCTGATGCAGTCGATCCAGGCAGTCAATCAGGTACGGATACGACAGGAAATCGGCCTGATACAGTCGATCCAGGCGGTCAGCCAGGAGCAGATGCAGCAGGAGATCAGCCCGAAACAGCTGCTCCAGAAAGTCAGCCCGGATCAGAAGAGCCGGACAGCCAGCCTGTGTCGGAGAATGCAGGAGAGGCAGATAAGCAGCCGGCATCGGAGCCTGCAGAGGGAAGAGAACCTGCAAAAGGAACAGAAGCTCCGGAAGGAACGGAAACCACAGAAGGAACAGAAACTACAGAAGGAACGGAAACCACAGAAGGAACAGAAACGACAGAAGGCACAGAAGCCCTAAGGGAAACCGAAGCTCCGGAAGAGACAGCTCCGATCCTTGCAGACGATCTGCCGGAAGCGAAAGACGAAGGGAAAGCAGAAACCGAGACAGAGGCAGAGACGGAAGCGGAGATCACAGTGATCGGAGGAGAAGAGCAGGATATTTTGGAGTATGCGGTGTATCCTGATGGGATCGTCACCTTCGCAGCTCGTGCAGCAGAAACCTATAAAGTGGTATCCAGCGGAGTGCTTTACTATCTGACGATGGACAGTGTAGTGGATGGCAGTGGGAACATTCTCTTCAACCCTGCGACCAGGGCAAGGTACATGATGCTGAATGGATCCACCATTTGGAGGGATGGGCTGAACAAGAGAGCATGCTACTGCATGGCAAGTACCATGGAGGATCCGGCCGGTGAGGTAAACGTATCCACAGGGAAAAAGATCACCAAAGCGCACAAGTACCTGCTCTACAACGGCGTGCGCCAGGTGGGACACAGCTGCTATAACACCAAGTACCGCACCGGGGACAGCATGAGGGATTATTTCATCACAGCCATGGCGATCCACCTGGTCAACATGGATGCGGGAAATGAGACGAAGGTGGCTTTGAGCAAGATCCGGGCGAAGGTGGCAGAATCCAATATCAAGAATGCCATGGATACCTGGAACCGGATCGTGGACTTCTACAACGACGCAGCCAACTGCTCTGACGATCTCTTCAATTCCAGCGGAAATATCAAGGCTCCCACCTATCAGCTGAAGGAAGGAAGCCAATCGACGCTTCCGGCATCCACCTGGAGAGTGGATGGAAACGGTTATCGGACGGCAGCCTTCCAGGTGGAGAGCAGCTGCCCGTCGGCGTTGACGGATCAGAAGCTTACGGTGGTCAACAGCGCCACGGACAAGAAGATCAGCGGTGTGGAGGCAGTCTATACCAGTGATACGAAAGACTCCAACTTTTACATCAAGGCGACAAAGGCAGCCTATGAAAAGATTAAGGAAGATCAGATCAAGCTGAAAGTGACCGGGAGCGCTGTGGCGCATACCCAGACTGGAAAGGTGTTCAGCCCGGCGGACAGCGTACATAAGCAGCCTGTGATCATGATGGATTTCGGAACCTTAGAGGTTGACAGGAATATCACCGGCTATGTGGAGCCGCCCAAACAAGATCCCAAAGGGAAGGTGACGGTCCGAAAGGAAAGTATGCAGGACCATCAACTCCTCAGAGGGGCAGAATTTCGTATCGACCGGAAAGTGAACGGCGCCTATTCGGAGATCGGGATCCTTCCGGAGCAGGGAAACAGCGGGATTTACCAGATGGAAAATCTGGAGCCGGGCTCCTATCGGGTACGTGAGACGAAGGCGCCGCAAGGATACCACCTCTCCTCACCGCCATGGAGCCGGGAATTTGAACTGGCGGCAAACCAGGAAGTAACGCTTACTTGTGAAAATGAAAAGGATTATACCATCATCCAGGTGATCAAGAAGGATGCCGACACAGAGGCGCTCCTTAGCGGGGCAGAGTACGGGATCTATTCGGACAGCGCCTGCAGGAATCTTTTGGCGAAAGCAGGTCCCACGGACACGAGCGGGACGGCTCTATCGGGAAAGCTCTATCAAGGGTTGGAAAAATATTATGTAAAAGAGACGAAGGCGCCGGAAAACCATCTGCGGAATGAGCAGGTCTATGAGGTGATCCCGAAGAAAAACGCCACCGTCACCGTCCTGGTAAAAAATGAACCGGTGAAGGCAAAGGTCAAGACCTCCAAGCTTGCGCTCCACACCACCGGCGTGACGCTGAAGGATGGGCGATATGAGGGAACCAAGATTCCAGGCTGGTATATGTTTGGAAAAGAATTTTCCTACAAGATCATCGTGACCAACAGCGGAAACGTCCCGGCGAAAAATCTGGTGGTGACCGAGGAGATGTCCCAGGAACTGAAGGACGCAGTGGTAAGTGGAAGCGAACATTTTTCCATCCCCGAGGGAATCCGGACCAGTCTTGGACAGCCGGTGACCGTCCGGGCAGATGGAATGAAAGTGACCATTGACCGGCTGCTGCCAAAAGACAGCGTGACCTTTGACTTTGTGGTGAAGGTCAAGGAAATCCAGGCGGCGTTAAACGTCCTGGAAGGGATTGACAACGTGGTCCGGGTTACCGGGGAATACGAGAATGACCTGGGCGGCACCGTGGAAAGCAAAAAGATCCCCACCGACGAAGACGACTGGGACAACGACAAGATCAACCTCATCAAACCCAAGGTATCCATTTCCAAGCTTGCGGACAGGACGACCGGGGTGGTCTTAAAGGACGGAAGGTACGAGGGGACAAAGTCTTCAGGCTGGTATGCGCCGGAGGCAGTGGTGACCTACCGGGTGATTGTCCGAAACTATGGTAACGTGGATCTTCGGGAATTGTCCGTCAAGGATACCATGTCGGACGAGCTGAAAGCAGCCATCCAGCCGGGAAGCCAACAGTTCCTCATTCCGGAGGGGATGATGACCGACCAGGGAAATCCGGTGGATATCAAGGTGATTTCCGGCACTGAGCTTCTGATCCAGAGCCTGAAAAAAGGAGACAGCGTGACGTTTTCCTACCAGGTTACGCTGAAGAAGAATCCAGAGAAGGGATACGAAGGGCTGGACAACGTCATCCAGGTCAACGGATACTATGAGACGCCCAAAGGGGATGTGGGTGAGATCCCGGAGGATGAGGACGATTACGACAATGACCGGATCAATGTGATCCATTCCAGGATTTCCATCTCCAAGCTCGCCAACCGGACAACGGGAGCGGAGCTGAAAGATGGTCGGTATGAAGGAACCAAAACGCCGGGGTGGTATGATTTCGGGGAGACGGTTGTCTATCGTCTGATCGTGCGAAATTACGGCAACGTGGCGGTGAAGGACTTCGTAGTCACAGAGCTTCCGTCGGAGGAGCTGAAAAACGCCGTAAAAGGCAGCGGACGGTTTGTGATCCCAAAAGGAATCAAGACCGAACAAGACCGGAACGTGAGCCTGAAGGCCAAGGGAGATACCCTCACCATCGACCGGCTGGAAATCGGGGACAGCGTGGCATTTGACTATCAGGTGGATCTGAAAGAAAAGGAGATTCCAAAGCTTGAAGAGCTGGACAACGTGGTCCAGGTCACCGGCACCTATGAGACGCCGAAAAAGGATACCGGTCAGGTGGAGAAGGATGCCGACGATCAGGATAACGACAAGATCAATATCGCCAATCCCCTGGCGTCGGTATCCAAGCTTGCGGACAAGACCACTGGCGTCACACTGAAACACGGCCGTTATGAAGGGGAAAAGGTCTCCGGCTGGTATGATTTCGCCTCGGAGGTCAGCTACCGGATCCTGATCCAGAACAATGGAAATGTGCCCATCAGCCAGCTCCATCTGGCAGAGAGCCTGTCAAAGGAGCTTGGCGACGCTGTGGAGAAGGTGATCGGCTACCGTCAGGATCTGGGGACTTTGAAATCTTCTGCGGGGAAAGACCTTAAGGTGACGCCGGATGAAGAAGGATTCGGATTTACCATCGAAGAGCTGGAACGCGGAGACAGCGTCGCCGTGGATCTGGTGGTGAAGCTAAAGGAGCGGGATGTTCCAAAGCTTGAGGAACTGGAAAATCAGGTGCTTATCACCGGGAAATACCGCCTCACCGGAGAGGATCCTAAAGGTATCCCGGAGGATGAGGATGATTCGGACTGGGACAAGATCAATATCGCAGACCCGAAGCTTTCCATCATAAAGCTTGCGGACCGTACCACCGGAGTGACGGTCAAGGACGGCACCTATGAAGGGGAAAAGAAGGCAGGCGTCTACTACGGCGGAGAACAGGTGACCTACCAGATCCAGGTCCAGAATCAGGGGAATGTGCCCGCCAAGGAGCTGCTGGTCACGGATACGATGGGAAAGGAACTTCAGAGAGCGGCAGAAGAGCCGGGAAGTTTTGAGCTGCCAGAGGATCTAAAGACAATCAAGGGAAAGGATGCCAAGGTGACCTTGGAAGGAGAACATCAGCTCAGGATCCAGGAACTGGACGCAGAAGACGGTATCCTGCTTCCCTTTACCGTGACGCTGAAAAAAAGCGGTCTGACCCAGTGGGAAAGCTTGAGCAACCAGGTGACGGTCACCGGAAGCTATGAGCCGGACAGCGAAGGACAAAAGAAGATCCCGGAGGATGAAGACGACCGGGACCGGGACGACATCACGGTGAACGGAAGCTTCCTGGAAATCCACAAGGTTTCCGCGGGAGACGGAAGGAAGCTGAAAGGAGCGAAGTTTACGATTTTTGACACGGATGGGACAGAGGTGGAAACCTTGGTGACCGACAAAAATGGCTACGCCAAGAGCAAGGCGTTGTTTCAGAAGGATTATTACGTCAAGGAGATTCAGGCGCCGAAGGGCTATGTGCTGGACGAGGAGGAATATGAATTTTCCATCGAGAAAGGGGAACAGATCGTGACCTTTACCTTCGAAAACCAGCCCATAGAAACGGAAAGCGAACAGCCTGCGGAGACGCCGGGAACGCCGTCGCCTGATGTGAAAACAGAAAATACAGAACCGGTGAAAACCGGGGATGGCGCCCATCTTCTCCTCTGGGCAATCCTTGCCTTTGCCTGGGGAAGCGCAAGCCTCCTGCTTCTTGGAGTTTCCATCAAAAGAAGGCGGAAGAAATAGAAACTTTCGATTTTCTCATGGACATTTTTTCAGCAATCCTGTAAAATAAAGAGAAACGCCCACCTTAAAAGAAGGCATAGCCTTCCGATAAGGTGGGTAAGCTTAAGTTAAGGAGTGAAAAAATGTACATCATTGCAGGACTTGGGAATCCGGGAAAGCAGTACGCTCATACCCGTCACAATGTAGGCTTTGACACTCTGGATATTCTGGAGGAGAACTACCACATTCCAATAGAAGGGAAGAAATTTAAAGCGCTTTACGGACAGGGCTATCTGAATGGTCAGAAGGTACTGCTGGTAAAGCCCCAGACCTATATGAACCTCAGCGGGGAGAGCCTCAGGGCTTTCGTGGATTATTTCAAGATCGACCCAAAGGAGGAGCTGATCGTCATCTACGACGATATCAGCCTGGAGCCGGGGCAGCTGCGCATCCGCGCAAAGGGCAGCGCAGGAGGACATAACGGCATCAAGAATATCATCGCGAACCTGGGAGACACCTTCAAGAGAGTGAAGGTGGGAGTAGGCGAAAAGCCCAAGGGCTATGACCTTGCCGACTATGTGTTAAGTCATTTCAGCAAAGCCGAACGGGAACTGGTGGAGGACGCCATGGAGCGGGCGGCGGATGCCGTGGCGCTGATCACGGCTGGGGAGATGGACAAAGCCATGAATGAATATAATAAGAAGGTAGAGAAATGAAAGCTTTTTTGGAACCGCTGCGTGAGTTGGGAGAATTTTCGGAGATTCAGAAAAGCCTGTCCCTGTACCAGGGGATGACCCAGGTACAGGGCTGCATTGATTCTCAGAAGACTCATTTTATCTACGGAGCAGGAGAAAAATTTCCGTTCAAGGTGATTTTGACCTACAGCGAGCTGCGGGCGAGGGAGTTGTACGAGAATTATCGCTTTTTTGATAAAAAGGCGCTTCTGTTCCCTGCCAGGGACCTGATCTTTTACAGTGCGGATATCCACAGCAGCCTGATCGTCCAGCAGCGGATCCAGGCGCTGAAGGCAATTCTGGAGGAGGACGAGGCGGTCATCATCACCACCATGGGAAGCTTTTTGGAGCATCTGCTTCCCCTGGAGGAATTCAAGAAGCACATTCTTCATATCCAGTCAGACAGTATGATCAACCTGGATATCCTGAAGATGGAGCTGACTACCATGGGCTACGAGCGGGTAGGACAGGTGGAAGGATACGGTCAGTTCGCCATGCGCGGCGGGATCGTCGATATCTTTCCGCTCACAGAGGAAAATCCGGTTCGCCTGGAACTCTGGGGGGATGAGATCGATTCCATCCGAAGCTTTGATGTGGAAAGCCAACGTTCCATTGAGAACCTGTCTTTCCTAACCATTTATCCTGCCTCGGAGGTTTTGGCTGAGGAGGACCGCATCCGAAAAGGCATTGCCAGGATGGAACAGGATGTGAAGAAGGCGGAAACCTCCATGAGGCAGAATGGGATGGACGAGGCGGCAGGCAGGATTCAGGCATTGTTTCAGGAGACGAAGGAGAAGCTGTCGGAACGCTATGGAAACCTTGGGCTGGATGGGTATGTCAGCTATTTTTACGATAAGACCGTGAGCTTTTGCGACTATTTTGCGGGAAAGCGCACGCTTTTTGTGTTGGATGAGCCCAACCGGATGGAACAGGAAGGCATGGCGATCGAGCAGGAATTCCGGGAGAGCATGACCAGCCGTATGGAGAAAGGATACCTGATACCGGGACAGATGGAATTGCTCTATGGAGTGCAGGAGACCATTGCGAGGATCCAGAAGGAGCACTGCCTGGGGTTGTGTACCCTGGAGCCTGCCAAGGGGCTTTGGAAGTCGGCAGCACAGTACAGCATGTTCGTCCGTGCCGTGAATCCCTTCAACAACAGCTTCGAGCTTCTGGTGAAGGACTTGAAGCGGTGGAAAAAGGAAGGATATAAGACGATCCTGCTCTCAGGCTCCAGGACCAGGGCAAAGCGGCTGGCTGAGGACTTGAGAGATTACGACCTGAACAGCTTCTATACAGAGGATCTGGACCGGGAGGTACAGCCGGGAGAGATCCTGACCGCATATGGGAATCTCCATAAAGGGTATGAATATCCCTTGATCAAATTTGTGGTGATCTCGGAGAGCGATATTTTCGGTCGGGAGAAGAAAAAGAAAAAACGCCCGAAAAATTATGAAGGCAAAAAGATCCAGAGCTTCACAGAGCTTTCCGTGGGGGATTATGTGGTTCATGAGAACCACGGCCTGGGAATCTACCGGGGAATCGAGCAGATCGTTGTGGACGGCGTGTCCAAGGATTATATGAAGATCGAATATGAGGGGGGCAGCAACCTCTATATTCTTGCCACACAGCTGGATTTGATCCAGAAGTATGCCGATGGGGAGGCGAAGAAGCCAAAGCTGAACCGGCTGGGGAGCCCGGAGTGGAATAAGACCAAAACCAAAGTACGCAAGGCAGTCCGGGAGATTGCAGGCGACCTGGTGAAGCTCTAT
The DNA here is from genome assembly GCA_018713105.1 of Candidatus Limivivens merdigallinarum. Lineage (GTDB taxonomy): Bacteria > Bacillota > Clostridia > Lachnospirales > Lachnospiraceae > Limivivens > Limivivens merdigallinarum. The sequence continues at coordinate 8,420 of DVFT01000128.1, forward strand.
GCGGTGCGCCAGCAAAAGAACGGGTATCCGTACAGCCCTGACAGCCTGTGGCAGAAGGAGTTTGAAGAGGCGTTTCCCTATGAGGAGACGGACGACCAGCTCCTTGCCATTGAGGCGACCAAGAAGGATATGGAGAGCACCAAGATCATGGATCGTCTCATCTGCGGCGACGTGGGCTATGGGAAGACGGAGATTGCCATCCGTGCGGCATTCAAGGCAGTCCAGGATGGCAAGCAGGTGGTCTTTCTGGTGCCTACCACGATCCTTGCCCAGCAGCATTACAACAATTTCGTCCAGAGGATGAAGGACTTTCCGGTCCGGGTGGATCTTCTCTGCAGGTTCCGCACCCCGGCGGAACAGGCAAAGACGCTGACGGACCTCAAAAAAGGGCTGGTGGATATCGTGATCGGAACCCATCGGGTACTGTCAAAGGATGTGGTGTTCAAGGATCTTGGTCTTTTGGTCATCGATGAGGAGCAGCGCTTCGGCGTCACCCACAAGGAGAAGATCAAGAAAATGCGGGAGAATGTGGATGTGCTCACGTTATCGGCAACGCCGATTCCCAGGACGCTCCACATGAGCCTGATCGGGATCCGGGATATGAGCGTTTTGGAGGAAGCCCCCAGGGAACGGATGCCCATCCAGACCTATGTGATGGAGTACAATGAAGAGATGGTGCGAGAAGCCATTTCCAGGGAGCTTGCCAGAGGCGGGCAGGTCTACTACGTCTACAACCGGGTCAATACCATTGTGGAGATGAGCAATACCATCGCAAAGCTGGTGCCGGAGGCAACGGTGGCGTTCGCCCATGGACAGATGAAGGAGCGGGAGCTGGAGCGGATTATGTATGATTTCATCAACGGGGAGATCGACGTGCTGGTGTCCACCACGATCATCGAGACCGGAATGGATATCTCCAACGTCAACACCATGATCGTCCATGATGCCGACAATCTGGGGCTTTCCCAGCTCTATCAGCTCCGCGGACGGGTAGGACGTTCCAACCGGACTGCCTATGCTTTTCTGATGTATCGGCGGAACAAAATGCTGAAGGAGGTGGCGGAGAAGCGCCTCCACGCCATCCGGGAATTCACGGATCTGGGCAGCGGATTCAAGATCGCCATGCGAGATCTGGAGATCCGGGGCGCGGGAAACCTCCTGGGCGCGGAGCAGCATGGGCACATGGAGGCGGTAGGCTATGACCTGTACTGCAAGATGCTGAACGAGGCGGTCAGGGAACAAAAAGGCGAGTGGGAGGAATCCGAAGAATTCGAGACCTCCATCGACCTGGATGTGGATGCTTTCATTCCCCAGAGATATATCCGCAATGAGATGCAGAAGCTGGACATCTACAAGAGAATCGCAGGCATTGAGAATGAAGAGGAGTACGACGATATGCTGGAGGAACTGGTGGACCGTTTCGGCGAGCCGCCAAAATCTGTCCAGAACCTTCTGGCAATCGCGAACTTAAAGGCAATGGCACACCAGGCATATATGACCGAAGTGAAGCAGGATGGGGATTTTCTCAAATTTACCCTGTATGAGAAGGCAAAGGTTGATCCGGAGAAGCTGGAAGCACTGGTAGAGCGGGGCAAGGGAAGGCTGAAGTTTACTTTTGAACCAAAGGCGCCGTTCTTCTTGTACAGCAAGCCCAAGAAAAGCACCAAAGACGGAGGAGAACTCCTCTATGTGGTCCATGAACTTCTGAAAGAATTTCTGGAGTTAAAGAAGAGCGAATCTTGTGAAAAAAATGTGTAAATCAAACAAAAAGATTGCAGGATAAGAGAAAAAGGGCTATAATATTACCAGTATGCGAAAGAGGGGGAGGAAGCAGGAAGCCCCTCTGTGAAACAGGAGGATTCGTATGAGTAAGTTTTCAAAGAGAATGGCGGCGGCCGGCATTTGCACATGTATGGCGGCGGCTTTACTGACAGGATGCAGCGCAAAGGAAGACAAGACTGTGATCAGGGTAGATGATACCAGTGTGAGCTACGGTCTGTTCAATCTGATGCTCCGTTATAACCAGGCGCAGATGCAGACGATGTATGGGTCGTTTATGGGATCCGATATGTGGGCGAGCTACGGGCAGAGCACCAAGGACGGCTTGGTGACGACCATGGAAAATATGCTTTTGATGGAAGACCATATGGAGGAGTACGGGGTTTCCGTTTCTGAGGACGACCAGGCGAACATCACCAAGGCGGCAGAGGATTTTGTGGCGGCAAATACAGAGGATGTGCTGGAGGCTGTCAGCGGTACTCAGGAAAATGTGGAGCGTCTTCTAACTCTCTATACGATTCAGGACCGTATGTATGACGCGATGATCGCAGACGTGGACACGGAGGTCAGCGACGAGGAAGCGGCTCAGAAGACTGTGCAGTACGTACTTTTCAGCACCGCAGATACCACGGACGAAGAGGGCAACAGCGTGGCGCTGACGGATGAGGAAAAGGCAGAGAAGAAGGATCAGGCAGAGCAGCTTTTGGAGGCAGTCAAGGGCGGAGCCGACATGGAAGAGGCGCTTGCCGATATTGATGAGGAGCTGTCACCGGTGACCACCTCCTATGGAGAGTCCAACGGAAGCATTGCGGATGAGCTGAAGGAAGTGGCAGAGACCTTAAGCGACGGCGAGGTGGCAGATGAGGTCATCGAGACGGACAGCGGCTACTATGTGCTTCAGATGGTGACCACCTTTGATGAGGAAGCAACGGAAAGCCAGAAGGATACCATCGTTTCCCAGAGAAGAAGCGACCAGTACAACTCCCTTCTGACCGAATGGACGGATGCAGCGGAGATCGAGACCGATACCGATCTTCTGGACGATTTGACCTTTGACGATACCTTCGAGCTGAAGACCGAGACGGAGACAGAGAGCAGTACCGATGCTTCCACGGAAGCTGCTTCTGAGACGGAGACAGGAAGCGAAGTTTCAGAGACAACCGCTGAGAGCGGAAGCGAGGATGCTTCGGAAACGGCAGCAGAGAGTGAAGCGCAAACCGAAACAGAAAGCGCCGGTGAGACCGAGACAGCCACGGCAGAGGACAGCAGTGAAAGCGAGACTGCGGAGTCTGAGACAGCAGTGGGAACCGAGAGCGAAACAGCAGCGGAAACGGAAAGTGAGACCGCTGCAGAATAAGTAGAACGAAAAAGGGATGCTGTAGATCCGCTGCAGCATCCCTTTTCTCACAGAGAGGAGGCGTGGGATGATCAGCTACGAGGAATTTTTGGACATGGTGGATGAGCTGATGGCGGAAATTCCGGACAAATTTTACCGGGATCTGGACGGCGGAGTGAACGTAAAGGAGGAGATCAGGATCCACCCGGAATCTCTGGATGATGATCTGATCATCCTGGGAGAATATTACAGCAGCCGGTATCTGGGCAAGATGATCTCCATCTACTATGGCTCCTTTAAACGTCTCTATTCCCACCTGGACAGGGAAACGCTGAAGAAAAGGGTGCGGAAGACGCTGCGCCATGAGTTCCGCCACCATCTGGAGACGCTGGGCGGGGAGAAGGATCTGGTCATTGAGGATCTCCGTCAGCTGGCTGACTACAAGCGCTGTCACAGAATGAGGGAAAAACCGGTTGACTTTCCAGAGAATCGTGATAGAATGGAAGAGAATTAAATATTCACGGCTAGGGGAGCCTTTGGCTGAGATTACGTCAGATATCTGACGTTGGACCCTCATCACTTGAACCGGTTAGTACCGGCGTAAGGAAGCAGTTTTACAAATGAGGCCCTCTCCTGGATATGAATCTAAGGAGGTTTTTTTATGTCATTTTTTGTAACATCGACCGAGGACGGTTATCTGTTGACCACGGCGGGATACGCCGCGTTCATCATCCTCTTGGCGGCAGCGCTGATTGGCGCAGTGGTTCTGGCGAAAAAGACGGAGAAGAAGGAGAAGAAGTTTTCTACCAGACGTCTGGTGTTCTGCGCTATGGCAGTTGCACTTGCTATGGTCACGTCCGTTTTGAAGATTTTTTCCTTTCCCTTCGGCGGTTCCATCACATTATTCAGTATGCTGTTTGCCTCTTTGGCAGGATATTTCTACGGGCCTGCCACGGGAATCCTGACGGGGGCTGCTTATGGAATCCTGCAGCTGATCATTGAACCGTATATCTACTTCCCGATTCAGGTATTGGTGGATTATCCGCTGGCATTCGGCGCCCTGGGGCTGTCCGGCTTCTTCTGCAATGCGAAGCATGGGCTGATCAAGGGCTATGTGGCAGGAATCCTGGGGCGGTATGTATTCGCGGTACTGTCCGGCTGGCTGTTTTTCGGGGCATATGCCTGGGAGGGCTGGGATCCGCTTCCCTATTCTCTGGTATACAATGGAATTTATATTTTTGCAGAGGGAATCCTGACCGTGATTATCCTTCTGATCCCGGCGGTATCCAAAGGGATCAAGCGGATGAAGGTTTTGGCGAATTCCTAAGGGCAAGAGAAGGCTTTGCATGAGGGCTGCAGAGCCTTTTTTTATTTCTGTAGGTTTACAGACATTTGATGGAACGGCGATAAGTGATTTAACAATCCCCTGGTATCCTGATGTCTGTAACCGGCCGAAAGAAGAGACAGAACAGAGAAAGGAAGGAATTATGAGAGAAAAAACATTACGCAGAGGAACCATGATGCTTGCGGCAGCCGCTATGGCGCTTACCGTGTCAGGGATGGCAGTATCCGCCGAGGAGGCAAAAGAGGGAGATACCTATGAGTTATCGATCGTTTATGACAATGATATTCACGGGAGACTGGAGCGGCTGCCCCAGTTCAAGACCCTGATCGATGAGGCGAGGGAGGAAGTGGACAATCTTCTGGTACTTAACGGAGGAGATATTTTCCTTCGGGGAGAACTTCAGGATCAGAGAGGAATCCCGGAGATGAATATTTTGAATGAGATCGGATACGATGCCTGGGTACTGGGCAACAATGACTTCAGGATTCCGCCGGAGGGAGGCACAGCTGAGGAGGGAAACCAGCAGATCCAGGATCTGATTGAGCTGGCAGAGTTCCCCACCCTGTGCGGTAATGTGACCATGAAGGATACCGGGGAGTATATCGACAACGTGGAACCCTACATCATCAAAGAGGTAGGCGGGCTTGACATCGGTATCATCGGTGTGACCTCCCTGAAGCCTCAGGACAGAGAATGGGAGGAAGTATCCGACAAGGTGTTTGAGAGCGGAGAGATCACGGTTGCAAACCTGATGGAAGAAGTAGCTCCCCAAACTGATATCAACATCGTACTTTCCCACACAGGTCTGGCGGTGGATACCAAGATCGCGAATGTAGAAGGAGTATCTGCGGTGATCGGGGCAGATGACCACTACATTATCACCAACCCCATCTACTGGCCGGGTGATGACGGATTTAAGAGCACTCCCATCGTACAGGGCGGCGGTGAGCAGGATCAGTATTTGGGAAGGCTGGATCTTACCTACGTTTACGAGGAGGGAGCCTGGACATTGGACGACTTCGACGGATACCTGTATGACCTGGAAGGTGTAGAAGGGGACGAACAGATCCAGCAGATGATCGATTCCTATCAGAATAATTCAGTGGAGGAGACTGCAGAGGAAGCAGCCTGACCTTTAAAGAGAAGCGGCGCTGTGTGCGAAAGCAGATCAGAGGAAGCCGCTTCTCCTCTTTTTTACGAAAAAGGGATTGACAGCAGAGGGAAAACGTGGTAGATTAAGTGTTAGTTGGAGCTAACTTAAAATGTAATTACAAAGGATCCAATCATGGAATTCATATTTTTATAGAAAGTGCAGGAACGTACTTTCTATTCTTTTTCCAACAAAGTTAGAATAAACTAACCAAGAAAGGCAGGGATGTGGTCTATGAGCATTGTAATCATCGGAGGCAACGAGAGAATGGTGTGCCAATATGAATCTATTTGTAAAAGCAAAGGGTGCAAGGCAAAGGTTTTTGCCAAAAAGCAGGGGGCATTGAAGAAAAGCCTAGGCTGTCCGGATCTGATCATCTTTTTTACCAATACAGTGTCCCACAAGATGGTGGAGAGCGCATCCCAGGAGGCTAAGAGAAACAAGATTCCGGTAGCTCATGTACACAGCAGCAGTGTGGCGGCGCTCCGTCAGTTTTTTGAAGAGGATTTCCAGACGATCATGGAGGGAAGCGCATGTTGAGGTCATCCCTGGAGAGAAGTTTGATCGAACACTGCTCCCCGGTACTGGCAGGGCTGAAAGCGGCGAACCTACTCAGCTATGTCTGTGAGGATTTGCGGGAAGTGGAAGGATTTCTGCAGAAGGAAGGCAGAGAGCTTGCCGAGAAAGGCGTCGCCCTTGCCATCCTGCGGAAAAAAGAAAACAGGCTGCTTTTGTACGTCTACCGGGAGGAGCTTCTGAAAGCGCTTCTTGAGAGACCGGCGATCCGGGAATTCCTGGAAGGCTATGGCTATAAGGAGAGCAGCATCGCCTATTCTCTGAGAAGACTTGGAGAGAGACTGGGCAGGAAGGAAGAATTTCCCCATGAGATCGGTGTTTTCCTGGATTATCCCCTGGGGGATGTGAAAGGGTTCATTGAAAATCAGGGGCGGAACTGTAAATGTACAGGGTGCTGGAAGGTTTACTGTGATGAATGTGAGGCGAAACGCACCTTTCAAAAATTTGAACAGTGCAGGCAGTTCTATCTGATGAGGTTTTTGGCTGGATGCAACGTGGTGCAGCTGGCAGCAGGAGGACTCTAAAGCCTTTGACAGAACAAAAGGGCTTTGAGCATAGATAAAAACAGTAGAAAAGAGGTAGTTTTTATGAGCAAGATCGCAGTCGTTTACTGGAGCAGTACGGGAAATACGCAGCTGATGGCGGAGAAGATCACGGAAGGCATCAAAAAGACAGGGGCGGACGTGGATTTGATGGAGGTTTCCGCCACCTCCGCGGATGCCCTGGATGATTACGATAAGGTAGCCTTCGGATGCCCGGCGATGGGAGATGAGGAGCTTGAGGAGGGAGAATTCGCGCCCTACTTTGACGAAGCGGAACAGAAGATTTCCGGCAAAAAGGTGGCGCTGTTCGGTTCCTATGACTGGGGAGACGGAGAGTGGATGCGTCTCTGGCAGGAGAGAGTGAAGAAGGCAGGGGCAGACCTGTTCAAAGGAGAAGGATTGATTGTGAATAATACACCGGAAGGCGAGACTTTGGAGGAATGCGAAACATTCGGTGAAGGCTTCGGAAGCTATTGACAAAATTGCTTCCTGTCCCGGAAGGCGGTGCGATGTCGTTTGGATATTGCATCGCTTTTCTTATGCATAGGCTGTCTATTTTTCGGAAACTATGATATGATGGAGGGAGAAGAATAAAGAGAGAGGAGAAACCATATGAATGTATTTTTGGGTTTGATGATCCCTTTTATCGGTACGGCGCTTGGAGCCTCGTCAGTATTCCTGTTGAAGAAAGATCTGCCTGCTATGGTTCAGAAGGCGCTTCTGGGCTTTGCGTCAGGAGTCATGGTGGCGGCGTCGGTATGGTCCCTTCTGATTCCGGCGATGGACATGTCCGCGGATCTGGGCAGGCTGTCCTTTTTGCCGGCGGCGTTGGGGTTCCTTTTGGGAATTGCCTTCCTGCTTTTGATGGACCGGATGGTGCCCCACCTCCATCTGGGATGCGACCAGGCAGAGGGACCCAAATGCGGGTTCAAAAAGACGACGATGCTGGTGCTTGCCGTGACCCTGCACAATATACCGGAGGGGATGGCGGTAGGCGTTACCTTTGCCGGGATGCTGAACGCTGATGCCAAGATCACCCTTGCGGGCGCTTTTGCCCTTGCCATCGGAATCGCGATCCAGAATTTTCCGGAGGGGGCAATCATCTCCCTGCCTCTTCGCAGTGAAGGGGAGAGCAAAGGAAAGGCATTTCTGCAGGGAGCCCTGTCCGGCGCGGTGGAACCGGTGGCGGCGGTTTTTACGATTCTGTTGTCCCGTTTCATCCAGCCGATCCTTCCAGCGCTGCTGGCGTTCGCAGCCGGCGCCATGATCTATGTGGTGGTGGAGGAACTGATTCCTGAGAGCGCCGAAGGGGAACACAGCAATGTGGGGACGATCGGCTTTGCGGTGGGCTTTGTCATTATGATGATTTTGGATGTAGCCCTGGGATGATGGAAAAAAAGACTTGATTTTTGGCTGGATTGATGCTATGTTAAAGATAATTATACGACTGACGGAAGTGGAAGAAACCACAGGGAGTATAAGGAGCAGCGTGCCGACCGTCTGGGCTTGACAATACCTGGAGTGTCGGCTTTTTTTGTGCGATGCGCTGGGCGGCGGATGCCGTATCTGCCCGGGGATGTATGTACCGGAAAGCGGATACCGTACCTGCCCGGGGATACATGTTCCGGTCAGCAGACAGCGTGAACGGTACGCTGCGCATGGTATCACAATGAGACAGGGATCATAGAAAGGAGCAAAAAGATGCAGATGTTATCACTGGAAAAAGAGTTGAGAGAGAATTCCTATCCCGGAAGGGGAATCGTCCTGGGGCGTTCCAAGGACGGGAAGAAGGCGGTTGCCGCTTATTTCATCATGGGAAGAAGTGAGAACAGCAGAAACCGTATTTTTGCGGAGGAGGGACAAGGAATCCGCACCCAGGCATTTGACCCGTCAAAGCTTGTGGATCCCAGCCTGATTATCTATGCACCGGTGAGGGTACTTGGGAATACGACCATCGTGACCAACGGTGACCAGACCGATACGATCTACGAAGGCTTAGAGAAAGGGCTGACCTTTGAACAATCCTTGAGAAGCCGTGAATTTGAGCCGGATGCCCCCAATTACACCCCGCGTATCTCAGGCGTGATGGAGATAGAGAACGGCGTGTATCAGTATGCGCTTTCCATTTTGAAAAGCAGCAATGGCAATCCGGATTCCTGTCTTCGTTATACGTATACCTATGAGAATCCACTTCCAGGCGAAGGCAGCTTCATCCATACCTACCTTGGCGACGGCAATCCGCTTCCGAGCTTTGAGGGAGAGCCAAAGAGAGTAGAGATCCCGGACAGCCTGGACGAGTTTGCAGCAATGCTCTGGAGCAGCCTGAACGAGGACAACAAGGTCTCCCTCTTCGTAAGGTATCTCGACATTGCCACAGGCGCTGCAGAGACGAAGATTATCAATAAAAACCAGTGAGTTGAAAGTTCTGCAGCAGGCATCAGGGATCTGCAGGGACAGACGATCATACAGAGAAACTATATCATAATAGAAAGGATGTAAGACCATGAAAGAATTAGAGCTGAAATACGGATGTAACCCCAATCAGAAACCGTCCAAGATCTACATGCAGGACGGAAGCGAACTGCCCATCAAGGTGCTTATGGGAAGACCAGGCTATATCAATTTTCTGGATGCCTTCAACGGCTGGCAGCTTGTCAGGGAGCTTAAGAAAGCGACGGGGCTTCCGGCAGCTACCTCCTTTAAGCATGTATCTCCGGCAGGTGCTTCCGTAGGGCTTCCCCTCACGGAGACGTTGGCGAAAATCTACTGGGTGGATGATATGGACTGGCAGCATTTCTCACCGCTTGCCTGCGCTTATGCGAGAGCCAGGGGAGCGGACAGAATGTCCTCCTTCGGAGATTTCATCGCGCTTTCTGATGTCTGCGACAAGGACACCGCCATGCTGATCAAGAGAGAGGTATCCGACGGCGTGATCGCACCTGGTTATACGGAGGAGGCGCTGGAATTGCTGGGTCAGAAGAAGAAAGGCAATTACAACGTCATCCAGATCGATGAGAGCTATGTTCCCAATCCGCTGGAGCACAAGGAGGTGTACGGGATCACCTTCGAGCAGGGACGCCAGGAACTTCCCATCGACGATGCCCTGATCTCCAATCTTGTGACAGAAAATCAAAAGCTTACCGAGGAAGCAAAGAGAGATATGAAGATCTCCCTGATCATCCTGAAGTACACTCAGTCCAATTCCGTATGCTATGTAAAGGACGGACAGGCGATCGGTGTGGGCGCCGGTCAGCAGTCCAGAGTACACTGCACCCGCCTGGCAGGGCAGAAAGCGGACAACTGGTTCCTCCGTCAGAGCCCGAAGGTGCTCTCCCTGCCTTTTAGAGAGGATATCAAGAGAGCTGAGAGAGACAACGCCATCGATGTCTACATCGGGGAAGAGTACGAGGATGTGCTCCGAGACGGAGCCTGGGAGCAGATCTTTACGGAGAAGCCTTCCGTATTTACCAGAGAAGAGAAGAGGGAATGGCTGGATCAGATGACCGGCGTGACCCTGGGTTCCGATGCCTTCTTCCCCTTCAGCGACAACATCGAACGGGCGCACAAGAGCGGCGTTCAGTATGTGGCAGAGCCGGGCGGTTCCGTGAGGGATGACGCTGTCATCGCTGCCTGCAACAAGTACAACATGGTTATGGCATTCACAGGCATCCGCCTGTTCCATCACTGAGATGAGTACCCGGAGATTATTTGAGGAACAGGTCACTCTACGGCAGTTTGAGACCCAGGTAGAAGAAGTGCGGGAAAAAAAGGGAAGGTGGGAAGCCAGGCTTTCCGCCACCGCCTTTTTCCCGGAGGGAGGCGGTCAGCCGGGGGACAAAGGTACCCTGGTGCTGGAAGACGGCAGGAGAGTGGCGATTCTGGACACAAAGGAGACAGACGGCATGATCTGGCATCTCCTGGATCAGGAGATTTGCCCGGGGGAAAGGGTCACCGGGATTTTGGACTGGGATTTCCGGTTTCGGAATACGCAGAACCACTCGGGAGAACACATCGTGTCAGGGCTGATCCATCAGAAATACGGGTATCACAATGTAGGATTCCACATGGGCAGCGACGCCGTCACCATGGATTTTGACGGCGTGGTGAAAGAGGAAGACCTGAAAGAGATGGAAGCAGCGGCGAACCGCGCCATTGAGGAGGATGTGCCCTTTGAGATTCTCTATCCCACCAAAGAGGAGCTGTCTTCCATGGAGTACCGGAGCAAAAAGGAGATTGACGGACAGGTGCGTATCGTGCGCATCGGAAGTTATGATACCTGTGCCTGCTGCGGTACCCATGTGGAATCGGCAGGGCAGATCCGCCTGATCAAACTTTTGGGCGTGGCAAGCTACAAGGGCGGCGTCCGCATTTCTATGCTGGCAGGAAAGGACGCCCTGGATGATTACTGCAGGAAGCATGACTTGGTCATGAAAGCCGTTCACCTGTTGAGCGCAAAGCCGGAAAAGGTGGAAGAGAGCCTGGAAAAACTGATCCGCGACAAGGAAGAGCTGAAATCCGCCCTGATCGGGCTTCAGCGCCGGATCGGGGAAGAAAAGGCAGCGCAGGTTCCGGAGGGCAGCGAAAAGGTCTGCTTTGTGGAGCCGGCATTTTCTATGGATGAATTGAGAGAAATGGTAAACAAAGCAGCCCTTCGGGCAAAATTGGTCCTTGGCATCCTGCCTCTGGAGGAGCAGCGCTGCCAGTATGTATTGATCAGCAACGAGGCAGATGTCCGTCCCCTGGGAAAAGAGCTGAACCAGCGCTTTGAGGGAAAAGGCGGCGGTCAGCCCACCATGGTTCAGGGTACTTTGTACGGGGATCCAGAGGAGATTCGAAAATTTTTCATGGAAGTTTAGATTTTCTTAGGAAATAGTTTTAGAAAAATATCGAATTGAGACATAGAGTCCTCACATTTACTCTTTATAATAGGGGTCAATAAAGCAGAAATGCTTTTTTACATAAATTTCTCTCTTTTTCGGGGATCGGGCGAAAGCCGGTCCCTTTCCTTATATCAGGAGACCGGGAAACAGTGAGAGGGCTGTCTGGAGGGAATGAAGAACCTCCTTTTTTTGCGGAAAATTCCGGGAAAGGGAGGAAATGTCGGAGGGGGAGCCAAGAAGAAACAGCGAACACCAAAAAGTCAGGCTGTCATTTCGGAGACCTGGAACAAAGGAGTGAAAGACGTCCCCTGGCGACAGGATGCGAAGAAGAGAGGCATTTCCCAGCAGGCACTCACTGTAATAGCAGGGAAGAGAGAGAAAGGGAAGTTTCGGCGAGATAAAGAGAAACGTCTGACGGGGAGAATCGTCTGAAAGATGGGCGGGCATGAAGTGAGAGACCTTCGGGAGCCGGGCAGAGGAAAAAAAGACGCTCAAAGCTGCGCTTGGCTGTTGATCCAGACGATAGCGCAGAACCAATGCGGATTCCGCGGGAAACGAGGCAGAATCCGGGAACCCAAGCAGCTCCAGGGAGAGAATCTGTCCCCTCGGAATTCCCGTCACTGTGCAGAAAAAGTCCTTGAGGGCAGCCGGTGAGGACGAAAACCAAAAATGGAAAAAAGAATGGTTGGTAAACAGCGGAGAAAATGAATAATGATACATAAAATGAAATGCTCCTTTCGGTGAGATGTAATAGAAAGATAGAAATGATAAACTAAGAGATGATGATTTTTCACCGTATCAGGATAACACAGACAGGAAGAAAAGTAAAGCCTGTACTTTCCGGCAAAAGAAGAGTAAACTAAAAAGGAAGTCAAGGAGGGATTATGAAGAAAAAAACGACGCAGGGAAGCTGCGAGAGCTGTGTGTACTACAGCTATGACGAAGACTATGAGTGCTATACCTGCCAGATGGATCTGGATGAGGACGAGCTGGTCCGTTTTATGGAGGACCGGTATTACAACTGCCCCTACTATCGGCTGGGAGATGAGTACAGTGTGGTCAGAAAGCAGATGTGAAGGAACTTTGCAGAGAAGTTTCGCCATTCGTCAAATGGCAGGACAGGAAGGATAAGCCCGGCAGACATCCGGTACAGCGGCTGGAATGCAATCAGACGGCGAAATGGACAGAAAATTAAGAAAGAAGGGAACAACATGAAAAAATATCTTGCATGGATCTGCGTGTTCGTGCTGACAGCGGCAATGCTGACCGGCTGTGGCGCAGCATCCGAAACAGAAAGCGCGGCAGAATCCGTACAGGAAACAAATGCAGAACAGGGAACGGAGACTGCGCAGGAAATGGATGCAGAACCGGATACGGAGACTGCACAGGAAACAGAAGTCTCGCAGGAGCCGGAATCAACGGCGGCATCCGACAGCGGAGAGGATGAGAGCACGGCAGCGGACGACGATTCTTCAGCGTCCGGTGAGCTGCTCTCCGGAAAGCACCATGTGGAGATCGAGGTGCAGGACTACGGGACCATAGAAGTGGAACTGGATGCAGACGCAGCGCCGATTACCACCACCAATTTCATCAACCTGGCGCAGTCCGGGTTCTATGATGGGCTCACGTTCCACCGGATTATCAGCGGCTTTATGATCCAGGGCGGAGATCCTCTGGGAAATGGAACCGGAGGTTCGGAGGAAACCATCAAGGGTGAGTTTTCCAGCAACGGCGTGGAGAACGATCTCTCCCACACCAGGGGAGCGATTTCCATGGCGCGCTCCAGCGACCCCGACAGCGCCAGCTCCCAGTTCTTCATCGTCCATGAGGACAGCACATATCTGGACGGAGACTATGCGGTATTCGGCTATGTCACAGACGGAATGGACGTGGTAGACCAGATCTGCGAGGATACAGAGGTGGAAGATGGCAACGGAACCGTAGCTGCCGAGAACCAGCCGGTCATCACCGCCATCCGCGTCATCGACTGATGGGCATGGCAACGCTCTATGTGGGGGACAGCCCGGTGACGGTCAGGCGGCGCCGTGTCAAAAACCTCAACCTTTATGTAAAGCCGCCGGAAGGGGAAATTCTTCTGACGATCCCCTACGGGGTGAGCCTGAAGACTGCAGAAGATTTCCTGAAACGAAAAGAAGCCTGGATCCTGCGGGCAAAAGAGCGGGTGACGGCGGCGGGCAGGGAGGAGCCACCTGTCATCAGTGAAGAGCAGGTGAGACAGATGAAGGCGGCAATCCTGTCCCTGGCGGCGAAATGGGAGCCGCTCATGGGCGTCCGCTCCTCAGGGTTTACCGTACGGGAGATGAAAACCCGCTGGGGAAGCTGCACGGTATCCACCGGAAAGATCCGCCTGAACCTCCGCCTGGCAGCCAAGCCCCGGGAATGCCTGGAATACGTCCTGGTCCATGAACTCTGCCACCTCCTGGAATCCAGCCACAATCAGAGGTTCCACGCACTGATGGATCAGTTTCTTCCCGATTGGAGGGAACGAAAGAAAAGGCTGAATCAGGATTGATCAAACGGGGAGGAACCCCTCCCCGAAAAAGAAGAATTGATGGAAAAGTTTCTAATTTTCGATAAATTCTTGTTGACAAGCTTTGGGAAATATGATATAAAATACAAGTAGTTAAGTTCATAGGGGATTGGTCAAATGGTATGACAGGAGTCTCCAAAACTCTTAGCGGGAGTTCGATTCTCTCATCCCCTGTCTGAAAAGCACCGTGTTTACGGTGCTTTTTCGATTTCATATCATAGGATTTGGAAATTTCTCAATCTATCGGTTATCAGCGGTACTGGCTGTGTTGCCCTATTTACCAGCGTTTCATATTCTTTTCAAATTTGGTTCTATATGCTTCTTTGAGTTCATTAGCACTGATTCCATAACAAAGGAGAACATCATTGTAGTACATTAACACATCCGCCATTTCCTCAATAAGATGTTCCCGCAGATTTTTGTCCTCGACAGACTTTGTGTCGCCATTTTTCTTAATGATATCAATAACTTCGCCAATCTCACTAATCATCCATAATAATTTGTGTTTACCAGCCGCAGGGCTAATTACTTCCCACTTATTCTTATACTTTTCTTGCAATGCCCGCTGCATTTCTAACATATCGTTCATGCTGAAATCTTCCATAAAACTCTCCTGAACTTCTAATTTTTCAGTTCTTTACGCAGTAATCAAAACTCTTTCTTTACCAATTTGATATCATATCCTAAAGCGTTGATCATGCCGCAAAACAATTTAAGTGAAGGACTGTGTTCCTTTTTTTCGATACGTGAAATAGCCTGCTGCTTATTTCCAGTGCGGGCAGCTAATTCATTTTGCGATAGGTTTTCCTGTTTTCGTATTCGGATGACTTCATCTATTAAAGCCCGCTCTTTTTCAGCAGCGACAAAAGTCGGGGAAGGCATATCGCTTTTTTCCTCAAGAGGAATCTCGCCGGAATCTATTGCGATGGCTTCCAATAAACCTTGCATGGTATCATCGAAAAATTTGCTCATGGATCATTCTCCTCTATTTTTTGTGAAAAGTGGTACTTCAATAAAAGTTCTTCTCATGTATTTCACACCTTTGGTTTTTATCACAGCCATTATACAACAAATTTGTTGTATAA
>DVFT01000129.1 GCA_018713105.1 Candidatus Limivivens merdigallinarum
TCCAAATTTTTTCAGCGCAGTTTCAAACACCCGCTTGGTATCCTCGGTGGAGCAGACGTCGGCTACCACGCCAACAGCCTTTCCACCTTTCCCGCGGATGCCTTCCACAACAGCATCCAGCTTATCTTGATGTCTGGCAGTGAGTACCACCGCCGCGCCTTCTTCAGCAAACAGCTCCGCCATCGTCTGGCCCATACCATAGCTGGCTCCGGTGATGATAGCGACCTTATCTTTCAGCATCTGTTGTTCCATAGAAAAGACCTCTTTTCTTTTGCTGTATTTTCTCTTTACACCTATAGTTTAGTACCGGCAAGATTAAATATTAAATACTTATGTTTTATCATTTTCCATAATCAAGTCAAATGGAATTGCTTTTTATTCTTCCGCTAATAAAGCGGGAGATGCTTTTCCAATTCTTCCCGCTGCCAAATAGGCGAATAGAAAGAACAGAACTATCACTACAATCCCCGGCAGTACTACGATAAAAATACCCGGCTGGGAGGAAAAATTGCTGATTCCCTCCATCCGCATGAGCACTGCCACCAGCGGGTCGGTGAGAAAAGCGCTGAGAATTGTCCCCAAAATGCTGCCCAGCAGAGCAATCACCCCAAACCGCAGGGCAAAGGAACGCCGCAGCCTCCCGGCCGAGAAGCCAAGGGTGCGGTAAATGCTCAAATCTTTCTGCTCGGCTCGCAGCAGTTTTCCCGCTGTCAGCAGCGTTACCACCAGTACAAAGAGGATCACCATGGCATACAGGAAAATCATCAAAAGCTGCATGGCGGAGAGAATGCCGGCAAGCCCCGGCCAGGAATTTTCATGGAGGTACACATCTCCTCCGTAAGTATTCTGAAGGGCCTGCATGATCTCCGGCTGAAGAGATGGGTCAGCCAAAAAATAGTGGGTACACCACATGGTGGGGGATTCTTCGCCAATCAAATCATAGCCCTCCCGGTTCATACCGATGTTCATTCCCATATCATTGGCGCACTGGTAAATACCGCTGACTACATATTCTCCACTTCCCAGCGCCCCTGCCACAGTAACGGTATCCCCAACAGAAACACCTAAATCTGCCGCCACAAATTCCGTCAGCACCACCTCGTTTGAATTTCGGCAGGTTTGCTTGGAGAGCAGATGAAAACGTTCCGGCTCTGTAATCACATTGGCAGTCATGTCCACACCATTGACCGAAACGCTGGGCATGGCCAGATCATAGGAATCGGTAATAGATGTGTAACTCTCGATGGTCTGCTCCACCTGCTCGATGGTGGTTTCTCCCATAGGCTGGGCGGCAATATGCAGATCCGCAGGATTGAATGCGTCCATCAAGCCTTCTCCGTTTGGCCCCAACCAGGCATTTACCCGGCCAATGAGAGAGGCAAAGAACACAAGCAGCACTGCCACGAGACAGGCCCCGATATAGCGCCGTTTCCCGGAGAGAAGCTGCCGCATCGCCAGCCAGAAAGAAAGGCATTTCTTTTGAATGGGGAAAGCTGCCTTTTTGCTTTCCTGGGATTTCTTCCAGGTTCCCCGGATGGCGCTCACGGGAGAAATCCGGTGGATTTTCCCGGTGCGGAGCCAAACGAAGCCCATCAGCAGGAGAAGAATGACTGCCAAAGCGAGTAAGCAAATTCCTATGGGCAATGCAGACGGGATCAGCAATCCCGTAGTAGTCACTGTCATCCGGCAAATAAACCCGGCTGCCAGGATAGAAAGAAGCAGCCCCAATCCCATACCGCACAAAGTGATAATCAGATATTGCAAAAGCTGGATTACCCGTAGTTTCCCGCTGGTGAATCCCATGGTTTTGAGGATTCCCATATTGGTATAATCCTGTTCGATGGTGCTGCCTATGCTGTGGGAGAGCACCGCCATGGACGCCAAAAGCAGAATTACCACAAAAGCCAGTAAAAGACTGGTGAACACATTCTGCAAGGTCAGCATAAAGCCTGCAATGGCGTCTTTGCTGTGAGTAAATTCCACATAACTTGTCAGGCTGGTATTCTCATTCAAAAAAGCATTGAACTGGGCTGCGGTCAAGGTACTGCCGGAGACTTTGGAAATATGCAGCATAAACCCTTCCCTGGCCAGGTTGTCCACGCCGGATTCTTCAATCACCCCAGCGATTTCTTCATGGTCCTGCTCACAGATAAGAAAGCCCTTCATCCCGATCATGGAGCTGCCCATAAAGGGATCTTCGTAAAATCCCGCCACCGTAAAGATTACATCCCCACCGCTGCGGGCAATGGGGAAGGTGATTGTATCTCCGATCTGAATGCCAAACATGGAGACCATAGAGGCGGAAACATAGACTTCTCCCGGCGCGATTTCTGCGGGTGCAGCCTGATAGCCAGACAAATCCTCAGTAAAAAATTTGTAGGGGTAGTGCCCTGGATCATAGGTAATCAGCTGGCCTTCGCTGTCTGATTCCTGGTCCCCGATTTCATATTCGGAAAAAATCAGGGACTGCACCCCAACAGATTCCACTTCGTCCAATGCAGAAACTTCCTCTGCCAAAGGAGTTGTATCCTGTAACCCGAATACCCAGGCGGTGATATCCCCATAGCCCAGCCGGTTCATCTCACTGTCCACATACCGGCTGGAATTGTTCCATACTGTCAACACCGCTCCCAAAGACAGGAAAACCAGAAGGATCAGAGCAAACACGCCAAGCACAGTCCCCCGATGGGATTTTAGGTTGGATTTTAATAATATTTTGATTTCCATACTATGCCCACCCCCTTACCAGGACAGGGCGGTAAGCCATGCGTTGACTTTTTCTTCCCGTTCTTTCGCTGTTTTCACATCAAAGGGCGGCAGTGGCATTTCGTCCAGAATCTTTCCATCTTCCAGGTAGAGGATGCGGGTTCCTCGAATGGCCGCTTTTACATCATGGGTTACCATCAGGATACTTTGTCCATCCCGGTTCAGAGCAGTCAAAAGTTCCAGTACTTCCTCGCTGTTTTTCCGGTTGAGCGCCCCGGTGGGTTCATCGGCAAAAAGCAATCCGGGCCGATTGATCATAGCTCTGGCAATGGCCGCCCGCTGTGCCTCACCGCCGGAGGCTTCCGCAGGCAGGCGGTTTTTCGCTTTCTCTACATTCATCCGCTTCAGCAGTTCTTCCGCTCTGTTCCTGACATCCTGTTCCGACTTTCCTTTTTCCAGAAAACCTGCTACCGCCACATTCTCAAACAGCGTCAGATTACTCACAAGATGGGTCTGCTGAAAAACGAAGCCAAACTCACTTGCGCGAAGCTTTGCCATCTTTTTTTCGGAAAGGGTTCCCAACTCCTTCCCTTTATAAAGAACCTGTCCGGAGCTGATGGTATCCATGCCGCTTAAAGCATAAAGCAGGGTGGATTTTCCCGCGCCGGAGGGTCCCATAATGACGGTAAAATCTCCGTCATGGATTTCGACGTTAATACGGTTTAGCACTGGCTCCTGTGCGCCGGGATAGGTCTTTACGATTTCTTTTGCTGTTAACAGTGCTTTTCTCATACCGCTTCCCCCATTTCTGTTTTTTCAGATGGCACAATCAGCGGCTTTTTCCCAGTGGCAGGGTCAGGCAGAATCGCATCCACAAACCGCATATAGAATTGCACATAACTCAAGTGCTTTTCCTGCAGGATCGCTTTCATTTGACGCAGCATTTCTGTCTTGATCTCAGAAATCTGCGCATCTGGTGCGGTTTCCGCCAGCATCTCAAAGGCGTCCGGCGCAGTCTGCCGAAACTGATAATCCCGAAGCCCCTCGATACAAAAGCCTTCCACAGCCAGAGGATGAAGAAAATCCCGATGCCCGTCCCCGGCCTCAAACCACAAAAGATCCTCATTTCGACCCAGCAGAATCTCAGCCCTTGTAAACGGGCTGCCCTTCATGGGAGTTTTTAGCGTAAGGTGGTCAGAAATGCGATAACGAATCAGCGGCTGCGCAAAGTTATAGAGGCTGGTTAAATACATAGCGCCATTTTCCACTTCAATTACGTTCAGATCGTCAAACAGCAGCATTCCATCCTCTTTGCCGGTTTCCGCTCCCAGCGCCAGCGATTCACTGGCTCCGTAGATATTGATGACAGGACAAAGAAAGTTTTTTTCAAGGAGCTTTCTAAGACCGGCGCTTAAGGGTTCCCCGCAGGAAATAACCCGTTTGATCCGCACCTGCACTTTTCCCGCCTCCACCAGCTCCGCCAAAATCTTAATGGCGGACGGGTAGCCGATAATGATATTGGGCTTAAATTTTCGTACATTTTCAATCCATTCATTCAGGGGCGTTTTGATGTCCAGATACATCTGCCTGGCTCCCACGCCTTCAATGCCATCTCCCACAGCCATCGCGCCGCCGTAGCGTCCATCCGTAGCGGCTATGTAGATAATGCGCGGCCTGCCAGCCAACAATTTCAGAATCTGCGGCATTGTCATATTCCATAACGCGCCTCGGATAATCCCCAGCAGCATCGTGTGCCAGGCCGCCTCATCATAGATAAAATATCCCGGTTTCCCCGTACTGCCGGAAGAATGAACCACATGGTATTTTCCTAAATAAGGCTTGCGATCCGCCTCTGTTTCCGCATCAAATTTTCGCAGCTCCTCCTGGCTCAGATCCTGTACTGTGATCAGCTCGTCAAAATGCTCCATCAAAACTGTTTTATCAATCGTGGGAAATGCCGAAAGCGGCAAGCTGTCCAACTGTTTTTCTGTAATTCCGGCCTGCTCAAAGGTGCGCCGGTAAAAAGCGGAGTGATTCCAAGCAAAGTGGAGCATCTCCCGGAGCTTCCGGTTTTGCAGTTCTTTCATCTGCGCTTCTGTCAGGCGGCTGTTTCTCATAAAGCCAACCAGTTCCATCAGTACCTTTACAACATTCATGCGACATACTCCTTTCCTTATTCCCGCCGTGCCTTCCACGGCATTCAGGTACACCCGGAGGGTGTCTCTACTCTCCCAATCGGAAAGTGTAATCCTGTTCTTAGTTTTCCCGGTGATAATATCTGGCCTCTCTGGCAGACAGGTTCATAACGATACTCCATTCCGTGGATTCAAACTCCCCGAAGTTATCCTTGCTTACGCTGTCCAGGACATTCCGAACAGCGTCCATCCCCATTTCCGGGCTTTCTTCCAATCGCTCCATCAGGATATTGTAACGCTCATGGGACTGCTCCGTTCCGATACCTTGCTTTTCTCCTTCGGCCAGATAAAAGTTTGTCAGTACCGGCGTTTCAGTGACAATCATTTCATTTTCCACATACTCCACCGCCACACTGCGGCCGGTGGAATCGGCAATAGCAAAATGAATCATCATGCCCATGGAGCCGTGCAGGTCGTATTGCCCTAAAAGCTCCAGCGCCTCATCCACACTCCCGGCTCTGTCAAGCAGCAGGCGGATTGCTGTGGTAGTGGTGATGTCCGGCTTATCCGTATTCTGCTCGATGGCAGCGTTATCCTGAATCATGTTGACTGACATCGCCAGCCCTGCCTCGTTCATCCCGTCAAGCGGAGCATAGAGCGCAGCCAGGGTCCGAACTTCATCCAGGCTCAGCGCCATTCCGACCATACCGCCGCCCACATTTTGGGTGATGAAATCCATATTGACAGTGGAAAGAGACGCATATCCATTGTCGGGATGAGCCTCCACCACCATGGCTTCGCAGGTGTTCCAGTCAAAGTTTCGGCCAAACAAAGTGTCCCCCTCCGGGCTTTGCACCGCAATGGTACTGCATCCAAAAACACCGCCCAGAAGATCACCAAGGTTTAATCCCGACAGCAGATTATCGGCCAGATAGGCGATTACCTCTCCATCAGAAGAAGCGCCGCCCCCGGCAATAAATCCGTCAAAGCCGTAATCCCCATCATAACGAACAGCAAAAAGGCCTTCTTCCAGTTCGACAATAGACGAATCCAACTCCACCAGATTGACATCCTCCACCTCAGTTGCGGAACCCATGTCCTCCGGGATCTTTGGAGTCTGCATTTCTTCCATTTCTCCGGAACAGCCACTCAAGAGCAACATCATTCCTAAAGTAAATGAAAAGCCAATACGGATACCTCTTTTCAAGTATTTATAGCCCATCGTCAGGCCTCCTTTACAGGTTTCATTTTTATAACTCAAGTATATACACCTGCAAATTATATATTAAATACTTATCCGTTATCATTTTTCATAGTTGACGCTTATGCCATTATTCGCTATACTGAATAGCAGGAGGCGATTACAATGGAATTTCGGTTATTGGAATACTTTTTGGCAGTGGCCAGAGAACAGAATATCACCGCAGCGGCAGAGTCTTTGCATATCTCTCAGCCCGCTTTATCCACACAGCTTAAGGCGTTGGAAACAGAACTGGGCAAGCAACTCCTCATTCGCGGCGTAAAAGGATCCCGCAAAGTCATTTTGACGGAAGAAGGGATGATCCTTCGTAAGCGAGCGGAAGAAATGATTTCACTGATGCGCCGCACAGAAGAAGAAATTACAGGCTCCAATGAAACCATTGCGGGGAATGTTTTCATCGGGACCGGTGAAACGGAAACCGTTCGTTTATTTGCACAGGTTGCTAAAAAATTGCAGCAAAAATATCCGGATATCCGGTATCACATCTCCAGCGGTAATGCGGAGCATGTTCTTGAATATCTGGATAAAGGACTCATTGATTTTGGACTGCTTTTTACAGAGATCGATTCACAGAAATATGAGGCCATTCCGGTTCCTATCAAGGATACTTGGGGTGTTTTGATGCGCAAGGATTCCCCATTGGCAGAAAAAGAAACGATCTGCCCGGAGGATCTATGGGACAAGCCGTTGATCGTTTCCCATCAGAAAGGGGACAACATCTATCTTGGCCGTTGGCTTCAGCGTGAAGAGTCCGAGCTGCATATTGTCGCCACCTATAATCTGCTTTTTAACGCCTCGTTGCTGGTGGATGAAGGACTTGGATATGCTCTGTGCTATGATAAACTCATTAACACGCAGGGAAGCAATCTTTGCTTTCGCCCGTTTTCCCCTCGCTTAGAGGCGCGGGGATTTATCGTCTGGAAAAAATATCAGGTATTTTCCAAAGCGGCAAAACACTTTTTAGATTGCTTAATAGAGGATATACCGGTTTCCACTTGCCAATAAATCAAAGAAATCCGGGAAGCCTTTTACCCCTCCACATACATCTACGCTGTCTTCACCGTCCCGGCCTCCGTCTCCCCGCCAGAATCCACCGTAATACCCTTGCTCCGGCTTTCCATGTGTCACCACCTCCTGAAATAAGCATAAAAAATGCCCGGATTTCTCCGAGCATAAAAACAGCACCGATCATTTCTAACCGATGCCGCTAAACCAATCTCTTTATTTTTTCTCTGAAAACTCGTATGCCTGATCCACCCAGTCAAACAGTTCTTCGTCCAAATCCGATATGCTGCTTATCAAAATATGCGTTGTCCACCGTCCCGGGTATGGCTCTGTCTTGACTGCCACACGCCCTGATTCTAAAGGATAAGGAAGCCCAAGTGTTAATACAAAATAATCATCCGGAAGCTCCGCTTTCTTTTTTACTCTCAAAAATGAAACACCGGCATAAACGTGACGATTAGAAAATGTAATCTGCGATTTCTGTACTTTCATTTTGGTATCCGGAAACCGTGACTCGATTTTATCAGCAAACACTTCATATAAAGAAAATGCCGTCTGATGTTTATCAAAAAAGAACAGGACATCCTGATTAATATAAGTCATCTTCACTCCTTAAACCCGGAATAATGTTCCTGATTTGTTCTCTTAAATTCTCTTCCGCATTTTGGACATATCCACATTTTTACGCTCTCCACAATTTGACTGTTTCTCCTGATCCTTAATCCTGTAATAGTCTACCATCGCCAGGGTCTGGAGCAAGCTCCGGCTTATGGCTCATTGCCCGCGCATTTTCGGTTGCTCAAGAGGCACACCGTCTCGACTGTATTTTCGTTGAGCAACCGAATTGTATCGCCTTCACAGCCGTTATAATACACCGGGAACTTAAAGCCGATCTGCTTTATGATGCGCCCGCTGCCGTCCCTTTCGGGATACAATTCGATTGTCTTGATGAACGTTCTCATGAATTCCTTCTTTTCAAGATCCGTCATCTTTCCATATATCTTATCAAATTCCAAGAGGAATTGATAGACCTGTTTTCCGGTGATCTGCTCCCCGCAGGAAGCGGAAATCTTCGTCTCCACATCCGAAAGCATCTCCTCCAGTTCCGAAATCCGGTCATACAGGTTATCCAGGCGTTCCTGCATATCCTGATACTTCCGCTCGTAATGCCGGTCGTTCACGTCCAGCTTATCCAGCATAAGCACCAGCTTCTTTTTGGC